>CAMWKC010000247.1 GCA_947174735.1 uncultured Porphyromonadaceae bacterium | reverse complement strand
CACTTGCATATTGTGCTATAGATAAAAAGGAAAATACTATCCTTAAAGGAAATATTAAATTTGACTCATTATATGATGATGGCAAGTGGATTACGTGCGGTAATGCGGAAGTGTCTTCCGGTCTTCTGGATTCCCATCAGACTAACTGGCATCATTTCATGTCAAACGGAACCGGATTTATGGAGGAGCCTGGTGATTTGATCTGGTGGGAGTGTCCGGTATCTTATCCATATTATTCAGGTGAGAAATGGACAGCTCCGATAGAATATCACCCGACATTAAAAATGTACAGAATAGTTGATCCTTTTACTCAAAACACGGAGTTCAAGGATTATATACCGGATGATGACGATTTGTTATGTGCTTATTACAGTAATGTAGCACATACTCCGGAGGCTTTTCTGTTCGATAGGGAGAATCCTGCGTGGTTTCTTCTGAATGCCGAGTCAGAACATTATACATACTGTGAACCGATGCGTACCGGAATTGTAGCGCAACATGTCTATAGCCCATACGATTTTATTGCTCATCCTTACAATGAAAAAATAGGTTACGTCAGGTATGATGTGTGTCCTGTACAGGATATAAAGAGTACCGGAGTGTACGTTGATATGCTTTTAGATAATGAAGATGAAGCTTCCATAAAGATCAGCTTTTCTGGCTGGACTACAGGAATAAACGACATCTTTGATAATGAGAACGGTCAGACAGAATACTTTACTATTGACGGACTTAAGATTCCCAAACCGGATAAAGGATTTTACATTGTCAGACAAGGAGGTAAATCTTCAAAAAAGATATATTGATACCCTTAGAAATTACGTTTGATTAACTTATAGGGTTACTTAAAATTCTAACAATTGAAGTTTACTATCAACATGTCCGTAAATAAAAAGGTATATCTGCTTTACCGATATTTGCTGTTGTCCGTATTAGTATTAATGTCCGGCATGATTTTATCATGCAGAGGCACAACTACTGAAACAGACAGACAGTTAGCCGCTGCTGAGTCTTTAATGGATAAACAGACTGACTCAGCTAAATCTATTCTGAAACAAATCGACACAAAAGATATTCGGAATGAACGGCAGCGTGCACTGTATTCTCTGCTTACAGTATACGGTAAAGCGAAATCACGGGAAAATATTGTCGGAGATTCCTTGACAGATTTTGTTGTGAATTATTACGAAAACAGCGATGATGAATATCATAAGTCAGCTGCTCTATACTGTAAAGGCTATGAGCTATATCAGTCAAAAGATTATGCCAATTCACTTATCGCTTTGTTAGAAGCTTACGAAAGTATTCTGAAATGCGGTGATTCTTTCAGAGCCGGAAAAACAGCTGCTCTGATAAGTGCCGTATATCACGTGACTTATAATCCTGAGATAGGTCTAAAATATGCACAGATGAGTTACGACCATTTCGTGGAAGCGGGTGATAAGAAAGAAATAAATTATGGTCTGATGAATCTGGCACGTTTTCATCACGCTTTAGGGAACCATGAAAAAACTGTCGAAATGGCACCTATGGTGGCCGAGAGAGGAAGAGAAAGCGGAGACATAGAACTCAGAGAAACAGCCTTACAGTTTCTCGGTAATACTTATGTACATCTGGAAAGATATAAAGATGCCTGCGATGTCTTTAATCTGATGACAAAAGAAGGAATCATGAATTCATACGACTCCTGTCTGTATATTTATGCACAGGTCCGATTCGGAAATCTTAAAAAAGCATGGGACATGATACGGGTTATATCTCTTCCCGATTCATGTTTTCAACTCACTCTGCCTAAATCAAGATATTATCTCGCAGTTGGCGATACCGGTAATGCATACCGTTATCTTGATATATTTCTGGAATGTGAGAGCGAATTATTTACAGATAAATACGATGACGGTATACTCACATCGGTCGAAAATTTCCGCGAAATTAAAAAGGAACTGCATGAAACCCAGCTACGCTCTGAAAGAACCGTAAAATGGACCATTATCATCGTAAGTAGTTTTATTGTCGTTCTGACTGTTCTATTTCTCAGATGGCGTTACAGAATGAAAATGAAACTCAAAGATGCCGAACTCGATGCCAACATAGAGCGTATTCAGTCTCTGACAGTTGCTATTACCGAATCGGAACATAAAAACAGGGAACTTATCGAAGAACTTGACGATAACAAACGCAAGCTTCAGAGCCAAAGTATTTCTGCTGAAAAGAGTCCGGATACAACTACCATGCAGCCCATAATAGCAAATCTATTCAGAAACCAATGGAAAACGCTTAATATTCTTTGTAATGAATATTTCGAAAAAGGAGATACCGCTCTTCGCAGCACTATACTCAACGAAGTAGAAAAAGAAATAAAACAGGTAAGCGGACGTCAGGGTGTCAGAAAGATTGAAGAGGCACTTGACACTCACTTCAATGGTATCATCTCTCGCTTACGTGAACAACTGCCTAAGCTGGCCGAGAAGGATATTACCTTTCTTATTTTTACTTATGCCGGATTTTCACCACGCGCGATATGTCTTTTCACCGGTTATACGCTAAAGTACTATTACAAAAAAAGAGCTGTGATTAAAGAGAAAATTCTTTCGTCAGATGCTCCCGACCGACAGATTTTCGCCGATATGATGGAGTAAAAACAAACACATTTTCGAGGGGTAGGAAATACGATATTTTCATCTTACGTAAACCACTGACTTACAAATATAAACAAACAGCAGGGGTAGGATTTTAAATCGGTTAAAATTTAGGTAAGGCCTTCTAATAATTAGTAACTTTGCAGAAACCAAAACCGAAGTAAAATGAAACATCTGACTGGATTTTTGATTTTGTCAGCTTCGCTCACATGCATGGCTGATGACACTCCGCAACCACCTGTACCAAGTACTCCCGACGGCACTATAGGAGGATATGAGTATATAGATTTAGGTCTTCCAAGCGGTACGTTATGGGCTACCCATAATATAGGCGCATCTTCACCTTATGAAATAGGAGAATATTTCGCATGGGGCGAAGTGGAACCGCGCGAAGATTTTTCGTGGGAAAGCTATAAGTTCTTTATCGGGTATGACTACGATCCGGAATATGGCACATGGGCAGTACTTGAGGATATAGGCACCAACATCTGCGGAACCGAATATGATGCCGCCCGACATCAGTGGGGCGATCGCTGGAGACTACCTAACGCCGACGAAAGGTATGAGTTAAGAATGTTATGCTGGTCAAAGTACACTACAGAAAACGGAGTCTCGGGTGTCCGCATCTACGGACCAAATGAGCACAGCATTTTTCTTCCCGGAGGTGGTATGGGACTATGGTATGGCGATAAAGACCCGTTTGACAGCACTGACAGCTATTACTGGACAGGTGAGGAAGAACCGGACCCCAGCGGAAGGACAGAGGACCCGAGTCTGTGGGCAAAAAACATATTGGTTCAATATAATACCACCATGGAGAGCGGTCAGGGACTAAAAGCTTACGGTATCTGTGTGCGCCCGGTAATTAATCCGAAAGAGTCCGGCAATCAGCCAATTATTAATGACAAAGACAACCTTACTCTGTCATATCGGAATGGTTATCTCACAATAAACGGAGCTAATAAAGAATATAACCTCACACTGCTCGACCTCTCGGGACGCACCGTATATTCCGGCATAACAATTAACAATAGCTGCTCCCTCCCTGCTCTGACAAAAGGAATCTACATCGTATCGTTATCGGATGATAAAAATATGGTAAAAACTCAGAAAATAACAATTAAATAATAACCTGAGGCTGTTGCAAAACACCCTCTTTGTAGGGACATGCCTTTGGCATGTCAACATAAGTAATTGATTCTCAATTCAACATATTACATATATCCTTACAGATACTATGTC
>CAMWKC010000246.1 GCA_947174735.1 uncultured Porphyromonadaceae bacterium | reverse complement strand
CGACCTCTACAGTCTGCGTAAATCCGCCAACGCCGGCGATGCCGACGCCATGCTGCGCTCTCTCCGCTCGTTTCTTGCCGGAGTCAGTAACCGCCTGACGCGGAAGATGCCCGAAATCTATTACGAGAACAATCTGTACATTCTCTTTACGCTTACGGGTCTTAAGACTTCCGTCGAAGTCGACACTTCCGACGGCCGTATGGATGTGCTGATGGAATGCCGCCGTCATATCTACATCATCGAGCTGAAACTCGACCGTTCAGCGGAGGAAGCGCTTGAGCAGATACACCGTAAGCATTACGCCTTGTCTCTCGAACGCCGCGGACTGCCTTTAACTCTTATAGGTATCAACTTCTCAACTAAGACACGCAATATCGAATCATGGAAGTGGGAACGGAGTGATGTATAAAGACAGACGGCTCACACACGGTACAGACCATGAACGGATTGAAGAAATCTGTACCGGGTCCGGTGTGAGCCGTCTGTCTTAAGACAAGCCAGTATATGACGTTCAGACTATTCTGAAGTCAGACAGTTCTCGCAAAAGGAAAATATTGCTATTATTTTATTACAGTTTTTGTTGCAATGTTGCCCTTACGCACAATGTAGATGCCCGGAGTCAGTCCGTCAGTGGCATTCTCACCTCGTGCGACTTCACGTCCTGTGAGGTCATAGATAATAGCAGTATCATCAGAAGCATAAACCGCTGACAGACCCGAAAGCATACCTGTCTCGTTCAGTCCTCCGAATATCACGTTACCTTCAAGATCATATACATTGTTAAGACGCGGAGGCCTCATATTCATCACAAAATTGCTTACCAGAGCGGCAAGTGTACCGGGACAGCCGGCTGTCGGACCCACACCGCCTACTATGGCACATTCCTCATTCGGGAACGGCTCGGTCAGTTCTCCGAGAGCGGCGCACTGTACCGAACGGCACAGCTCGTAATCCACCTGCTGTACTTCGGTCTCACCCGCGACAAATACTGCTGTCCTATATGTTTCCGGGTACCAGCTGGTAAAAACAGATGTACTTTCACCTTCCCTCAGATTGAAATCCATTATCAGCATCTCGCCGTATTCCGTCGCCGTCCCTTCGGGACTGTCAACACTCACACCATCGGGGAAAATTCTGTATATTTTTCCCGCCTCCTCACGCAGATATGCCACCGGCCAGTCTGCGGGTGCGACCTCGTGAGGATCCGAATAATTACCGTCATCGGTGTAATCAATCTGCAGCACGGGCTTCAGAAGATGATATTCTTTTCCGCTGATAACCTCGGTTCCCTCAAAACGGAATCTTACCAGATGTCCGTGGGAATAGTTATGTGTGTAAACATATTCCCATATACGGTCTTCGTATATAATTCTGTTCTCTCTCCCCGTATAATGCGGATCCTGCCACAGGACATCGCCTCCTTCCGAATACACCCGTCCTAAAAAAGAATGAATCTCCGATGTCGAGGCCAGCAGATTAACAACAGGCAGTATACCGTCTCCGCAGAGGCCCAGACCTTCGGTAAAGTAACAGGGAACATTGCCTTCCGGGTGTTCCTCTTCCGCGTCTGTGTACGCGAGATCATAGAAAGTATAGCTGCGGCACGGTTCACCGCCTACCGTAACATCGGGAAGGCTTACCGTATAAAGCTCATTGCCTTCGGAAAATACCATATCCGGTGTTACCTCACCCTGTGTCAGAGTGAAATCAAAAATCAGACCCTCTCCGAAACTGTCGTCCTCAACAACCGGGTCAAGCTCGGCACGGACCGGCCACCCGTCTTTAGTAAGAACATACACACGCTCATCCTCCTCACGGTAATACGATGGTGAGTAGTTCTCTTCAGGCTCGGCACTCTCGGGATAAATCATACCCTGCGGATAACGTGCGCTGCTGTAGTTTACGAAACTGTGGTAAAGTTTGCCGTTGACTTCGACAGTACCGTCAAAACGCATCAGATGTGTTATTGCCCAGTGGCCACCATAATCCGACTCGGTGACATACTCCCACACGCGATCCTCTCTGATGAAAGGCTCGTATGCCAACGCCTGAGCAAGACCTGACGCCAGCAGGATTAATGTAAAGAATTTCTTCATAGAGAAAGTATTTAGAATGGATAAGCTCGCAAAGATAAGCAAAGTAAGAGAAATAGGAGTACGGTTTTAGTACGGTTTTTTGTACGGAAATGATTTCCGTACAAAAAACCGTACCTCCGACTACTGAATAAGTCAGTATATCTGAGATCATGTTGTTTCATGAAGATAAATTTATATTCTGGTTGTAAAGTGTGTATAGAAATAAGACAGACGGCTCACACACGGTACAGACCATGAAGTGATTGAAGAAATCCGTGTCGGTCCGGTGTGAGTCGTCTGTCCTAAGACAAGCCGGTAAAGTAAATGTGCGTATTAGTTATTCCAAAGTATTTTCTTACCGTTACGGATATATATCTGTCCTTTTACAGGCTTTTGCACCCTGCGTCCGTATAGGTCGTAAAGGTATGTGTCGTGCGTCGGGTCTGTGCCGATACTCATAACACCGACACCGATACCGGGGAAGTCAGCAGTTTCGATAAAGTCCGTAAAATAATCCCATCCCCATATACTCCGGTATGCTTCAGCCGTACCTATGGGCACATACACCGGTATGTCACGCGGAGTGCCAAGACCGCCGTCGTATAGGCCGAATGGTGTGAAATCGCTGCCCCTGACTTCCTCGCAGAAAGGAGGCACCGGTGCCGCACAGTACAGACAGCGCAGCGAACTCAGCCCTACACAGCTCTGTGTGCCGGCATAAGCGAATGTGGAGGGGAAGTGCAGTTCCTCAAGTTCCGCACAGCCTTCAAGGGCGTTATATTCCAGTATTTCGAAGCCTTCGGGAAAATAAAGCTCACGGAATGCGCAGCGGCTCAGTGCGTAAGGTCCGACATATTTCAGTGCCGCAGGCAGTGTTAGCTCCCGCAGGGCATTGTCGGCATAGAACAGGCGCTCGGGAATCTCCTCCAGTCGTTCCGGAAGCTGTGCCCGTCTCAGATAACGGTTGAAGGCAAACGCCTTATCCCCTATGTATATGCAGCTTTGCGGAAGAACGGCCTCCTCGAGATAGCACTGTTCAAAGGCGCGGGCTCCTATGCTCTCAAGTCCTTCCTGAAAGCTGACTCCTGTCAGCGGTGTGTCATAAAAGGCATCGGTTCCTATGCTCGCCAGTGTCGGCGGGAATTCCACACGGTTTCTGAGTCCGATACAGTATGAGAAACAGCCGTTGCCGATACGCTCCAGTCCGTCGCCGAACACAATGTCTCCGTGCAGTGACTGGCAGAAGCTGAAACTCTCTGTGCCGATAGACTGAATCCCCGCGGGAAAGTTGATTTCCTCAAGAAGAACAGACCATGCGAAGGCGAAATCGTCAATCACCGTAATGCCGTTAGGCAGAATGACACGCCTGAGCAATGTAGGTATAAAACCCTCATCCGTGAACTGTTCGTCAATATTGATAAAGGCATACCGGGGTATAATTCCGTCCTCAACCGAGGCATTCTCCAGATTTATGACCTCAAGACCGCCGTAAAAAGTTGCCTCCCAGAGCATACTGAAATCCTCGGCACCGATAGGTCCGTGAACAGCAACCGAATCCGTCCGCATCAATACCGACTCCAGCCACTGTGACAGCTGTCCGGGTTCTGAGACGTGGATGTCATACGTTTCCGGTATTCTTGCGGAAGTATTGGCACTGCGTTGTAGGATACTTATACTATTTGGGTAGGAAATATCCTGCACCCCGGCTTTGCCAGCCAGTCTGGAGACAGAAATATATAAATTGTCTTTACTGGAATTGGCTACAGCTGTAAAGATAGGAAAGGAATAAAATAGCAGTAGAATTAAAAAATTTTTGAGTTGTTTCATGAGTAGAAAATTTTGATTCCGGTTGCAAAGTTAGGATGAGAAAACGGTCCCGAAGTAATTT
>CAMWKC010000245.1 GCA_947174735.1 uncultured Porphyromonadaceae bacterium | reverse complement strand
ACCTACGACGATAACCGAACGGGCCGAGTAGTCAACACGTTTACCGAGCAGATTCTGACGGAAGCGGCCCTGCTTACCCTTGAGGCTATCGCTGAGCGACTTGCGCGGACGATTGACATCACTCTTGACAGCCGATGACTTACGTGAGTTGTCAAGCAGCGAGTCCACAGCCTCCTGAAGAAGACGCTTTTCATTACGCAGAATGACCTCAGGCGCCTGAATCTCGATAAGACGTTTGAGGCGGTTATTACGTATGATGACACGACGGTAAAGATCGTTAAGGTCAGAAGTGGCGAAACGGCCGCCATCAAGAGGCACCAGCGGACGGAGCTCGGGCGGAATGACAGGCACAGCCTTGAGAATCATCCACTCGGGACGGTTGGTGTCTTTCGAGCCGAGGAACGAATTGACTACCTGCAGACGCTTCAGAGCCTCGGTCTTACGCTGCTGCGAACCGTCGGTATTGGCACGGTGACGCAGTTCGGCGGCAAGGCTTACGAGGTCAATCTGCTGAAGCAGGTCGTAAAGTGCCTCGGCACCCATCTTGGCCACGAACTTGTTGGGATCACCGTCCTCAAGCTGGTCGTTGCCTTCGGGCAGACGGCTGCGTATGTCGAGATACTCCTCTTCGGAGAGAAGATCAAGTTTCTGGAGCGGACGCGAACCGCCGTTGTTATTAGGTATCGAGACGTTACCCGGATTGATTACCACATAACGCTCGTAATATATGACTGAATCAAGCTTCTTCGAAGGCAGACCCAGCAGATAGCCTATCTTGTTGGGCAGCGAGCGGAAGTACCATATATGGGCTACGGGCACCACAAGTTCGATGTGGCCCATACGCTCGCGGCGCACCTTCTTCTCGGTGACCTCGACACCACAGCGGTCGCACACGATACCCTTGTAGCGTATACGCTTATACTTACCGCAGTGGCACTCGTAGTCCTTGACGGGACCGAATATCTTCTCGCAGAAGAGGCCGTCGCGCTCGGGCTTGTAGGTGCGGTAGTTGATGGTCTCAGGCTTCAGCACCTCACCGCTCGACTTCTCCTTTATTTCTTCGGGAGAAGCGAGGGCGATAGTGATCTTCGAGAAATTGCTCTTTATCTTATTGTCTCTTCTAAAAGCCATTATATTGTGTTGATTCTTGTACGTATTAATCCAAAGTGATGCTCAGACCCAGGCCGCGCAGCTCGTGCAGCAGCACGTTGAGCGACTCGGGTATACCCGGATTGGGCATGGGGTCACCTTTGACGATAGCTTCGTAGGCTTTACTTCGGCCCACCACGTCGTCACTCTTGATAGTAAGTATCTCCTGCAGGATATGGGCGGCACCGAAGGCTTCGAGTGCCCATACCTCCATCTCACCGAATCGCTGGCCGCCGAACTGAGCCTTACCGCCCAGAGGCTGCTGGGTGATGAGAGAGTACGGACCGATAGAACGTGCGTGCATCTTGTCCTCAACCATGTGGCCGAGCTTAAGCATATAGATGACGCCTACGGTAGCCGGCTGGTCGAAACGGTCTCCTGTACCACCGTCGTAGAGGTAGGTCTTACCGTAACGCGGCAGACCTGCCTTGTCAGTCCATGCGTTGAGGTCATCGAGACTGGCACCGTCGAAAATAGGAGTAGCGAACTTCTCGCCCAACTCACGGCCGGCCCAGCCGAGAACGGTCTCGAATATCTGACCGAGGTTCATACGCGAAGGCACACCCAGCGGGTTCAGTACGATATCAACCGGAGTACCATCCTCAAGGAACGGCATATCCTCCTGACGTACCACACGCGACACGATACCCTTGTTACCGTGACGGCCTGCCATCTTATCACCTACGCCTATCTTACGCTTCTTAGCGATGTAGACCTTAGCCATCTGCATGATGCCCGAAGGAAGTTCGTCGCCTATAGTTATATCAAACTTCTTACGACGCAGCTCGCTGTCTATTTCTTTCGACTTACGCAGATAGTTGGTGATAAGCTTAGCCACCATACCGTTGATACGCTCATCGTTGGTCCAGCCACTGAGGTTCACAGTCTCGTAATTGAGCGCACCGAAAACAGTGTCGCTGAAATGAGCGCCCTTGGGTATTATATCAGCACCGATAAAGTCCTTGACACCCTCAGAAATTTTGTCTGAAAGCAGTGTGGTGAGTTTCTGGACCAGTATCTGCTTCAGAGCGTCCTGCTTCTCCTCATACTCTTCGTCGAGGCGAGGCAGCTGGGCGTTGGCACTCTTCTTGCCGTTCTTCTTCTTGGCGGCTTTCGAGAAAAGATTTGTACCGATTACCACACCCTTCAGTGACGGTGAAGCCTTCAGCGAGGCATCTTTCACGTCACCGGCCTTATCGCCGAATATAGCGCGAAGCAACTTCTCCTCCGGAGTCGGGTCGCTCTCGCCCTTAGGTGTGATTTTACCTATCATAATATCTCCGGGCACAACGTGAGCACCTACACGGATTATGCCGCGCTCATCAAGGTCTTTGGTAGCATCCTCGCTGACGTTTGGAATGTCCGAAGTAAGCTCCTCCATACCGCGCTTGGTCTCGCGCACATCGAGAGTGTACTCATCTACATGTATGGAAGTCAGAATATCCTCGCGCACCATACGCTCATTGAGCACGATGGCGTCCTCGTAGTTATATCCTTTCCAGGGCATGAAAGCCACCTTCAGGTTACGGCCAAGGGCAAGCTCACCCTTCTCGGTGGAATAACCCTCGGTGAGTATATCACCCTCCTCGACACGCTGGCCTACCTCACAGATAGGACGAAGGTCGATTGTGGTACCCTGGTTGGTACGACGGAACTTAGGCAGCTTGTAATCTTTTACAGCAGACTCGAACGAAACGAACTCATCGTCTTCCGAACGGTCGTAACGTATACGTATCACCGTAGCATCGACAAACTCTATGACACCGGGGCCTTCGGCCATAATCTGTGTGCGTGAGTCGCGGATGAGCTGACCTTCGATACCTGTTCCCACGATAGGAGCCTCGCTGCGCAGCAGAGGCACAGCCTGACGCATCATGTTCGAACCCATAAGGGCACGGTTAGCATCGTCATGTTCAAGGAACGGTATGAGCGAAGCTGCTATAGAAGCTATCTGAATAGGAGCCACATCCATGAGTTCAACCTGCTCAGGAGCAACAATAGGGAAGTCGGCATCGTGACGTGCTTTCACCTTATTATTGATGAAGGTGCCGTCGTCGTTAAGCGGAGCGTTACCCTGAGCTATTATCTTACCCTCCTCGATTTCGGCGGTCAGATATGTAACCTCGTCATTGTTAAGGTTGACCACACCCTCCTTAACCTCACGGTAAGGAGTCTCGATAAATCCGAGGTTATTGATTTTTGCATATACGCAAAGCGACGAGATAAGACCGATGTTCGGACCTTCCGGAGTCTCGATAGGACACAGACGGCCGTAGTGGGTATAGTGTACGTCACGCACCTCGAAACCGGCACGCTCACGCGACAGACCGCCGGGGCCAAGGGCCGACATACGGCGCTTGTGGGTAATTTCGGCCAGAGGGTTAGTCTGGTCCATGAACTGCGACAGGGCATTGGTGCCGAAGAAGGTGTTGATAACCGACGAGATAGTCTTGGCGTTAATCAGATCGATAGGAGTGAACACCTCATTGTCGCGCACATTCATACGCTCACGGATAGTGCGGGTCATACGTGCCAGACCCACGCCGAACTGGTTGTAGAGCTGCTCGCCGACAGTACGGACACGGCGGTTCGAGAGGTGGTCTATATCATCGACATCGCTCTTCGAGTTGATGAGCTTGATGAGATATTTGATAATCTCGATTATGTCCTGACGTGTGAGCACCTTGACGTCCATAGGAATATCAAGGTCAAGTTTCTTATTGATACGGTAGCGTCCCACCTCACCGAGGTCATAGCGCTTCTCACTGAAGAAGAGGTTGGTGATGACCTCGCGTGCCGAAGCATCGTCCGGTGGCTCGGCG
>CAMWKC010000244.1 GCA_947174735.1 uncultured Porphyromonadaceae bacterium | reverse complement strand
CCACAACTGCAGCACCTAAGAGCTGGTGAGAAAAAATAGTCTTCATAAATGCAGGTAATTAAATAAATGTTATAAAATATTATGATTACAGAAATACATTTTTATAAAACGGGGGTGGCAGTCAGCCCAAGGGCTCTGCCGCCCCCGTACAATATAACTTAGTGGCGTTATTTCAGAACGACCTTACGTGTTACGGTATTGTCGTCAGTGATAACGCGTACTATACCCACACCCTTGGCAGAAGTGGCAATAACAGCGCGACCATTGACAGTTGCTTGACCTACAAGACGGCCGGCAGTGTCATAAAGTTCTGCCTTCGAACCGACAGGAGCCTCAACAATTACCTGACCGGCAGTTGTGCTCACCTTAACAGCGGTTGTATTCACACCCTTTACTCCTGATGCACTGCTCAGAGGCACCGAAACAGAGTTGATAACCTGACCTGTTACATTATCGATAAGCATTACAGCTACCTCACACTTGTCGCGGTTCTGTATAAAATCGGGAATAGTTCCTGTCAGAACAGCTTCGTATGTTTCACCGGCTACAAGAGTAGAAGGTATCAAACCTACTGTACCGTTATAGGTACGTCCGTAAGTAGCGCGGGCTACATGGTCATTGGGAGCATTTGCTACCCAGGCTGTACCGTAAATACCGCCCTTACCCCACTCTCCGAAGATAGGATCCTCGATAGTGTACATATAGTTCTGCTGCAGACCTTTAAGGTCATTTTCAATCAGCACGGCAAACACGCCTATACTCTGATTGTCAGCATTAAGTGCCCAACGAACATTGGCAGTAATAGTCAGTTCGTCACTGTCGTCGGGATATACAGCGGTAGCTTTCACATCAGCCTCAGCCAGTTCGGCCATTATCTCATTGGCATAGTCAAGCCATACTTTCTGCTCAACACCGGCCTCATCATAAACACCGGCACCGGAGAAGCTGTAGACACCGTTAACCGAAACCATAGGATACTCTATAGCACCACGGTTAAGACGACCCGAAGGAGCTGCACTCATACCGAGGAATGCTGCATAGTCAAGAACAGACATACCGAGCGGATCATTACCACCATAACCTTTCACTGCGATAGGAATGAAGCGATCACCATAAATCTTATGCAGATTCTCTATGGCTACTATACCCTGAGGACAGTTACCGCAATCCTTACCGGTGAACTCTTCAAGTACCACACGGCGTACAGGAGTGAAGGCAAGATTCTTGATAGCACCGGTCATTGTAGCATCAGCCTTTTCGCCTTCGGCAGTAGTGAGTACGAACTCAACTGAATACTTATTCTCAACACCGTGCTGCAGCGGCAGAGCCTTATCGAAAGTAAACTCAACTCGTTTGTCCTTACCAAGCTCAAGACCTGTCATAGTATGAGTGGACACTGTCTCACCGTTGGCATCAATAAGTTTAGCTTCAAGACTGTCAAATACATCGGTTTCGGATGTACCGATTACAGTTACTTTAACTTCTATCTCGTCAAGACTGTCTACATAATTAGGTACATCTAATAGAACTCCGAACTTAGTATCCTGTTTTACAGATACATTATCGATAAATATCGCACTCTGGTTCGTGTTCTCATTAGCAAAAGCTATATAGATATTCTGGCCGGCATATTTCTCAAGAGATACCTTTACAGCTTCCCAGTCACCTTCAAGTTCCTCTTCGCTCTTACCCGGGCTAAGTATCTTGTCAACAATCAAATCACCCTTAGCACGCATTTCATCTATAATAGGAGTGGTAAGAGTGTTATAAACGTTATCAGAAACGTAGGCATATACTGTGAGGCGGTCTTCCTTACTACGCAGATATGACTGAGCATCAAAGCTAAGGAAGCAGTTGGCATCAGGTATATAGAGCTGCGGAGTTACCATCCAGTCGTTAGCGGTACCGGCAGGAGTGTACATCGAGTGAGCGGCAAGAGCCATATCAGTAGACTGCTCGCTACCTCTTACTATAAACCAAGGAGTAGTAGATTGTGTAAAGCCCCAGCTTGCAGGCGTTGTAGCAGGCATCAGATTATCACCTTCATAGAACATGAAGTCATCATAGTTGTCACATGAACTGAAGAAGATATTGGGTCCGTCGCCGAATGGATCACGCTGATATGTACCATGATAGGTAATAACGATTTCATCATTTGCACCTGCACCTGAGAGGTCTGTTACAGTACCCTGAGGTATAACAACGCGATAATCTGAGTCAAGGAACAGATTCTGAGCAATTACAGGATAAACAAGTATCTGGTTCTGACCAAAGAGAATACCCATCGAGCAGAAAGGTTCGGCTTCATCATTGCGATACAGGCTTGCATACGCACCGTCGGCAAGTGATACCTGTGCATCGAAGTTCACAAGGATAGGATCAGTGGTCATATCAAGACGGGCAAGATAAGAACCGTCGGCCGGATATATCTCAGTCACCTGTATAGCACCGTCACGACGACCTGTGTAAGTGATATTGATTTCCTTCGAGAGCATCTGACTGTCGTTAGGCAGACTTACGAAACCTGCAGGTATACGTACCGTGTACTTCTCACCCTCGGCAAGCTGTGTGCTACGGAAAGTGATAGTCAGACGAGAACCGTCAACACTGGCATTGGTAGCAGTAGCTATAGAGTTGCCTTCGGCATCAAGCAGATGCACATTACGTCCTGCACCACGCAGACCTATAGAACGGTCAAAGGTAAGTGTAACCATACTGAGTGTGCTAAACACACTGCCGTCAGCCGGAAGAGCAGACCAGTTGCCAAGCAGGTCAACACGCTCGCAGAGTTCTGAAATTGGCTCAGGCAATGTCATCACATAATTCTCAGTAGTTGATACTATATAGGCACCTACACTACCGTCACCGTTGCAGGATAACGTTGCACCTGTACGTGCAAAACCGGTAGCTGCTTCTATATTAATATCATACACTTGTTCTAGCAATGATTCCATATCATACCAGTAACCGTTATGACGCACCTTAGCAAATCTGTAGGGGCTGACTGCCGGAGTAGCACCAAGTACAGTACCGTCATTAAGCACAGCATAACCACCTATATCGGAATCCTCCATACCGTTATAATATATCTCCAGCTCACCATTGGTAAGATCGTAACGGAACGGGGTATTAAATTCTGTCTCTGATTCAACAATATAAGCGAAACCGGTAAGCCATCGGCCATTGGCACTCAGCTTAGGTTCGGAAAGGTTGGCAAGTTTATTATTCTGTGTTATAAACTCACCATTTACATAATCAAAACCTAAACATGTATTGGTCTTCTCTTCTATATCATAGATAAATACCAGGCCTTCAGGGCCATAGAGAGATGAAGCATAGAACCAGCCGTTCTCACCTACTACATAGCGACCGTCAGGGGTTATACACGAGAATTTACTGGCTATCTGATCCTCACCGCTAAGGTCAATACGTATTGCATCAGAGGTATCAATAAGCTTACCGGTAGCTAAATCCCACACAGCACTCTCGTAAACAAAAGAAGAGGGAGCTGCTTCAGTAGGAGCAGGTTGTGTATAACCGCACGCACGTTTACCGTCGGGAGTCACACTCAATACACGACCTCCTGTAGCTCCTTTAGGTTGCTCAAGATAAACCCATTCGCCACGTGGTACGTTATAGTAGGCAGCTTGACCTAAAAGCTCGCCCACTACTATATTACCGTCATCGGTAACATCAGCCCCTCCGGCCCAACCGAGTTCGTGAGTAATGGCAATCTCCTCTTTAGTCTCAAAGTTAATAAGTGTGCCGCCGGCGGTATTTATATCGCCTTCTTCCTTACCCTTAGTCTCGGCAAGGAGCCACTTACCGTTGTCTGACATAGCCTCAATAAGAAGCTTGCCGTCACCTCCGGGCAGGTAAAAAGTAGGAACATCGGCAGCCATTGCTCCGAGTGCCATTGCTCCGCCTGCTGTAAGGAGGACTAATCGCTGGTGATTCATAAACTATTAGTG
>CAMWKC010000243.1 GCA_947174735.1 uncultured Porphyromonadaceae bacterium | reverse complement strand
CCTGTGGAGACTATAAATATCCTCTCGGCAGCCCGGTCACTGTAGCCACACGTACCACGGACTCAGGCACAGATTATCGCTTCGAAGTCCGTTCGCAGACTCCGGATGCCGAGGAAGCCTCCTCAACCATCTACGTCACTGTTCCGGATGGTGCAGCTCCGGAATTTACCGAAGTAATCCGTCACTAAATTCAGATTATTTCTCTATAATCGGACCTTACAGGAGTATAATACCTAACTCTTCGGAACGTCTGAAACGCAGTAGAGGAGAATCAAAGATATTCTTCCTGAAATCTTCGATGACAGAATCATCTTTACCCTCGATACAGATTTCAATGGTGCCATCTTCCTTAAGGCCATAGGTCATATTAGGAAGATGGCTACTTTTTTCTATAGCTTCAGTCAGGAGCTGTTTCACCTTTAAGGCTTCTTTCTTAGAATAAAATCCGTAACCAAGGTCAAATTCATCGCCGTTAAGAAGAGTGTTCAGCATAGGGCGTAACTGAAGAGTATCGCCGATAACATTTATAGTCAAACGGTCTCTGTCATTTACAAAACAGCCGGAAAACCAGTCGGGATAGTCCATATCATTGCGTAAGCCGACACAAGTGGAATCAGCACCGAAGGCATAAGAAAGTCGTTCGTAGTAGGTCCAGGCCGGTTCCTGCACCCCACCCTCTTCTTCATAACTTTCTTCTTTGTCATAAGAAGCTAAGTCATTCAGAATCTGAGTCGGCAACTGTCCCGTCGTCTCTGTCTGTGAGGAAACATTAACGACCGGACTATGATGTTTTGAACATGCAGCTGTCAAGGTCAGAACTGTAGCTATTACAAGCATACACTTCACAGACTTAAACATCGCAGCCAATGATTTCTGCTTAATAACCGTTGTAGTGAACGCGCTCCGGATGCCATTTATCCATCGGAGTATGATTTGTAAGCGGATAACCTATCGGAATAAGATTGAAAGGAATTATCCTCTCTTCTATTCCGAGTATTCTGCGCACTGCATCCATACGGTCATCGTGAGGATACAGACAAGTCCATACAGCACCGAGGCCGAGAGCATTAGCAGCAAGAAGAATATTCTCGGAAGCAGCTGAAAGGTCCTGTTCCCAAAGAGTGGAATCCTCGCCATCAAGGAATCTGTCCGGATTACCGCATACAACTATTGCCATAGGTGCCTGTGCAGTCATCTTGGCGTATGGCAGAACTTCAGCGAGCCGTGAGAGCAAAGCTTTATCGTCTACAAGAATGAATTCCCAGGGCTGCTTGTTGACACCTGTGGGAGCACTCATAGCCGCGTGGAGCAGAGCTTGCTGTAGCTCCGCAGATACAGGCTGATCAGTAAAACGTCTTACGCTGGTACGCTCTATAATATTTCTGTAAGCAGCATTCTCTTCTATAAGAGCTGCAATAAAATCATTTCCCATAGTCTATGAAGTTTTTTTGAAAAACAAGCAGAGAAATAGAAAAGTTGCTAAAGTCACTATTAAAAGAAAGAGCCCGGCAGTTACCGGACTCTTTCCAAAGCCGAAGAATATAACTCCGGTTTTACTAAAAATTAAGTGTAAATATTATTAGAAGTCAATTATTAACAGCAGTAAAATTCAGTTAGAGCACTACCTTTATAGATTTACCTCCCACAGAGATAATGTAGACTCCATGTTCCGGCGCACGGTAAGTAATTTCCTCACTGTTACCACGAGACAGTATCTTACCTTCAGCATTATAGAGTATCACTGTCTCTGCGTCAGAATTATTAACTGTAATCACCCCACCGGCCACGCTCACACGGCCACTTAGATTATTCTCAACCAACATCACTTTTGATTCAGTGCGGGTTACATAATCATAATCGGAATACGGTGAAGCAACCTCGCCGTCGTATGCACCACGACTGTCAAAATGCATACGTACCGCCTGTGCTCTCTGGTGTACCTCGTTACCGAAAGCATATTCCGGTATCTCAAACTCAAAACTGGTCGGGTCATAAGAAGTCTCCGCCAACTGCCATGTGCGATAGAAGAACGGATCATCAAATATCTCACCGGCCTGATAATTTTGCTTTATAACCACATCATCTACATAAAGGTCGCCATAGCTGCCTATTGCAAAAATCGCAACCTTTGAACGTGCGGTGCCCTGAGTAAGGTTAAACTCGCGTGTCTGCCAGTCAAAGTTGAGATCCTGCAGGTACACAAGTTCTGCCTGGTCATAATCTCCGCGCTCTTCATTCCAGTTATACAGACCTACCACACATGAAGGATAGTTTTCAAAGTTTATATCCCACTCTCCGGCAAGGTTAAGGCTCATAGAAATAAAGCCTCCGTCTTTGGACAGATCCATTTCGGGTGAAATCCAGGCCGATTGCTGCTGATGAAGCGATGCCTCATAGAAAAACGGACACAGACACAGGTAGTCCTTATAAATCTGGAAGTTCTGACCCTGCCAACCTTGCTGATATATATCCGTAGGATAATACAATGAAGCTACTCTGTCATCTACGGGGTCTTCCTTAGTGTACTCCTCACCCTCCTCATAAAGCGGGTGAGTCCAGCCTGTGAAAGTCTCATTGGTCACAATAAACGGACCTGACTCTGAAGCTACACGACGATGGGAAACAGAATAGTTATATCCGAAAGCAGGTAACACCTCTTCCACACCTCCTTCAAATCTCAGACCGCTTTCATCTGTCGGTGTGGCAGTGCGCATCACCGGAGTTACTATATCAAATACCTCATGAGGAAGTGTCACGAGTGAGCTATACTCACTATTAACAGCCTGTACAGTAAAGAAATAAATTTCATCCTGATCTGTATTTTCAAGCTTAAACCACGGCTCGGTCGTCTCTTCTCCGTCAGCCACAACATGACGATGTCCGTACAAATCATCATACCAGGCGGTAAATATATACTTCTCCGCACCTTCAACCGGCTCCCAGTTAGCTACGAACGAAGTTTCCTGAAAATCACTATGGCGCTTTATGACCGGAGTAGCCAGATAGGGTTCCATAGCATATATTTTTATATCGTCAATATATATACCACCCTCGATACCCTGCGGAACTATATTGCACAATGTCGACGGACCTGCACCCTGATAGAGTAGACGGAAAGTAGTCCACTCTGTTGACAGATGTTCATAATCCATGAACGTCTCCTCATACATATTCCAGCTCGGTGCCATATTGTTAGTCTCAGCTGTCTCGACAAGCAACATAGAGGTGATTTCGTCTGTAGTAGATGGCTCCTGAGCAAGACGGATTCTGAATTCAAGCACAAAAGTACCGCCATTAGCCGAAAGATCAAGCCATGGAGTACTGATGTGGCCCTGAGTATTATTCCTATCAAACGGAAAATAAAGCATACCGCCGGCAGGATAACCGTTGCCTACGCCCCAACCTAACTCACTGGTCAGATACTCCTTCTTAAAGTTATCCCAAGGATAATGAAAATCCGGATTCGGCATAGGATTATTATACTCATCAAACAGTATCATACCGGTTTCCGGATCGGTAAGCCATTCCGAAATCTGAAGATCAACCGTAAGGTCCGGATTACCTTCTTCGCCGTCTGTCAGCAGTGAGAAGTCTTCCGATTCCACAAGAGTAAGCTTACCAAGCTTGTCAACCTCGGCATTACCGTCATTGGCATAAGCATGTACACGTCGCTGCGATGCTGTCGTACCTGTACGTTCAACAGAAGCCTGCACTTTGTCCGGCAAACCTGTACGTACGGATTCAGAAGATGATTTAAATGTCCCGTACTGTCTGGGATTAATACCTGTATTCAGTTCTGCCTGAACGTTCAAAGCAGCAGAGACCGACATAGTGGTTAATAATAGGTAGAAATGCTTCATATATGCTAATAGTAGTTAAAATAGATATGGAAATAAATAACGACAAAATGCGCATTAAATCTTTCCTCATATAAATTATAAGCGCAAAAATAGACAATTTAGTTAATATACGCAAATCCAATATACCATTTTACAG
>CAMWKC010000242.1 GCA_947174735.1 uncultured Porphyromonadaceae bacterium | reverse complement strand
CTTTTTGAGGTGTTGGATATGCTTTTGGATAGCAGATTGAGAAATGCCCGCTATCTCGGCAAGTTCCCTGTACTGATTATATAAGAAAGCGAAGCCTCCGGCATATCAGCCGAGGACTTCGCTATAGCGTAATTTATATAATCAAGTATAATATAATTTCAAACATCTATAAAAACTATTTATTCAGCTAAGCGAAAGCCTATGGTAGAGGATTTGAAATTCGGGTCACTTACAAAACGGCAGGCAGGTTTATTGTAAATTAAAAGATTAGCACAGTTTCCACCGCGGAAAATCTTACCTATATCAGATGATTTGGCTCCTTTGGGATTTGTCTGAGCCTTATCTGAATAAGGACCAAACCAGTCCTGAGTCCATTCACTTACATTACCGGCCATATCAAAGATACCGAGTTCATTGGAGTCTAATGAACCGACAGCGTGAGTGCTTTTATCTGAATTGCCGAAATGCCACGCAGTTTTATCAATTTCATCACCTCCTATATACATATAGCCTTTAGACTCATTTCCGCCTCTTGCTGCAAATTCCCATTCTGCTTCTGTCGGAAGGCGGTAATGTTTCCCTGTAAGTTTGTTAAGTTTCTTGATGAACAGCTGGATATCATTCCATGAAATATTCTCTACGGGTAAATCGGGCCCCTTAAAAGTACTTGGATTATCTCCCATTACAGCTTCCCATAAATCCTGTGTTACTTCATACTTGCCAATGTTATAGTCACGCAATGTTACCTCATGTTTGGGTACCTCATAAGCATGTTCAGTTTCGTCAGCATCAAATCCCATTGTAAATGTTCCTCCATTTACAATGACCATTTCAATATCAGGTAAATCATTTGTCAGTGCGGAGAGGATAAGACTCTGCATCATACCTGCGATAATCAAAATCAGTTTTCTCATGTCTAATTTCTATAATCGGTTTCGAGAAAATCAAACGACTCTGATTTTGGTTTTAATTCATTAGATTCAATTTTTACACCTTCCAACGAGCCTGTAGCGGTAAGTGTGCCTATTGGATTATCAATCATAGCACGCCGGGCACGTAGAATATCCTTGCGGTTCTGTTTCTCATATTTTTCGGCTCCATATACATTCCTGATTTTTTTGGCAGTTTGCTCTATACCGTCTGCAAAAAATCCTATTTTGTCTCCGGTGGTAGCTTCAAGAATCAATCCCGGAAGCCCCCTTAACTTCCATGGTCCATCCTGAATCGGTATATCCGGCGTGAACCATACAGTCCATTCTCGACCATGATAGTCCGTAGTTGCCTGAATACACTCATAGCCAAGCACATTCTTAGTACTGTCTCCGATTTCCCATACTATTTCAGAGAAAGGCTCGGTATAATATACATGTTCATCCCTGAGCATCTCATATACAGTTATTATAGAATCCTGTGCAGACTTAATCACATAATTAGTTACTTTTTTTCGGGGGAGTTTGTCAACAGTAATCTGACCTTGGCCAATCATAGCTTTAAAGGCTGCCTCCTGTGTTTTCTTGAAACTGGCAAGTCCCTCAGGGGTTGAAGTCAGAGAATCAATTTCTTCTGACTGGGGATTAAAAAACTTGGAAAGGGTGGAATTAGCCAAAAGATGATACTTATTGTTCTTTTCCACTCCGTTTGCATAGAAGGAACGCATGTTATAGCTGACCTCGATGTCTGCGGTCTGTGCCATTGCGGCAATCGTTGCTAAGCACACGATTATTGATGTAATTAGTCTGTTCATTTTTCTTAATAATATTGAGATTAGAAGTTTATCATCTATACTTCTATTTTAGCTCCAAAGTTGGAATTAGTATATGTTATTTCAAGATTGCTGACCCGGCGGTTCCGGCGCCTGAAGTCTCGTCGTTGCGTTGTACTTTTTTGCCATATCCGATTGTATACGTTGCAGAAATATAATATTTGGCGTGATGTTGAGTGCCGAATGTCGTGCGGTCAAAACTATAATATTCGCTTGTCAGAGATTCTTCATAGGTTTTCCATGACGTATTGGCAAAATTAAATGCCGATGCCTTGAGATTCCATGCTCCTTTTCCCCAACCAACGGCAATTTGATACATTGAAGGTGTACGGCTGATTATTCCACTGTATGTTTGCTGATACTTACTTGGTGTCATATACCAGCCGAAGAAGTAGAAATTACCCAAGTAATAGGTCAACTGAGCGGTACAAGTCAACTGATTATTGCTCCAAGCATAGTCGCCGGTGGTCTTGCGAATCCAGAATTGAGGACGCAACTTGGCAATCAGTTTGCTGCCGAAAAATTTACCGGTGGCACTAATTCCTATATAATCGCTGAAATAATTTCCACCATTGAAATACTGCCGCAACATTGTTCCATTCGGACCGGTAGGAGAGTACAGGGTAACACATCTATTCTTGATTAAACCGAAATATCCGTCTGCCGAAAGTTGCCATTTATTATTCGGTAGCCATGTATAAGAAAGCATAGCATTAGTGTATTTATAATCTTTAAGTTCGGGTGTTCCTCTATACCACATAAGCTCGTCTTGTTGTAGCATATTTGGACTTTTTTGAGAAGCATCGGGGAACATGGAACCATAGTTAGCCGTGAGATAGAGCTGATTCTTTTCGTTCGGTGACCAACTGGCGTTTATATTGGTCTGTGGAAAATTATTATCTGCCTTAACTCCGGATATTCTATTGGTTTCCCATATCCAACCCAGACTTCCGCCTACATTCCAATTTTCATTAAAGATGTATTGGTAATTTTGACTCAGAAAATAAACTCCAACATGGTAGTTCTGTTTAGATGGAGAATTACCGAAATAGTTTATAATATTCCAACCGTGCTGAACACCAACGTTGGTAAAAAACTGATTTCCCTTGCTTGGATTCCAGTTTAGATGCAAGTATATATCGAATTTATGAACGTCCTCGTGTGCATTATTTAATATTGATAAATCATTTAGTACGGTATAAAGAGAATTGGATTTGTTGTTTCCGTAAGTATAATTGGCATCTATGTTAAGAGCAGCCAATTTAGAAAGCAGAAAGAAATAATTGCTATTATAAGTCAAAGCCCAATTCCTTGAAGAAGCGTCAGTGAAAGATTCCGACACAGGTAAAAGGTCAGAGGAATATCTTAAGCTATTATGTAGATCATTGTGAGGTGTATTTTCCAAACTATAAGCTATACGGTCTGAAAACTGAAACTTTTCGGTGTTGTAATATGCGCGAAAACTTATATTGTTGCTGTTGTTACGATAAAGGCTTGACTTAGTTTCTGAAGTTCGTGTTATATCCTGTGAGCCCTCGCCATATAAGTCTGTGAATCTAAACTGTTCAACAGAGTTTTGTCCAATATGGCGGTTAGTGAGATAATTTTCATCGGCAAAGATGTCAAAAGTCATACGTTTATATTTCATTTTGGAATATACAGACCCATCTACACTATTGACTCCTAACGACTTGTTAGCTGTTAATTTCGTATATCCACCCCATTCATATTTTTGCATCACAAAGTTAATGACGTATTTAGCACCTTGAAAACGTGCATCGGAAGGGTGCATAAAGTATTCAACTTTTTTCACATCCTGTGTTTTCATTCCTGATAAATCTTCGGAAGTAGCTGGAATATAGTCTATAAAAATAGATATATCCTGTCCATGAGCTGTTTGCACCGCCTGATTGACCGGATCAACGCTAATCTGAGGAATTGACATCATGGAAAGAAGCGATACAGCATTTTGAGCAGCGTTCTTTTGACGAGCTATAGGAATGTAAGTCGATACTTCGGCATTGATACGTTGATTTGAGGCTTCGACCACAATCTCGTCAAGTCGTTTCGCTTCGATGCTGTCATTGATATCTGTCTGTCCGTAAGCTGTTATGGCCACCAATGTACACAAGATTACTAATGCTACTTTTTTCATTTGATGATTGTTTAGAATTTCTAATGCAAAATTACTAAGCAAAGGTAGCCTATGCCATACCCAAATGGGTATAATTGTGTAGGGTGGAGAG
>CAMWKC010000241.1 GCA_947174735.1 uncultured Porphyromonadaceae bacterium | reverse complement strand
ATTTAATATAATACCACGTCCATACCCAATAATGATACACCATACAATTATTAGGAGCAATACGTAAGACAATTTCCGATGTATTAACATGGTCGGGCCAAACTTCAGCTAATCCTGGTATTAACAATATATCCGGTTCCCATGTATCTATTTCATGACGGAGTTGTTCTACTTTATTCGTATCAGTAAGTACATAGCCGTCAGGCTGACGTAAAAACACTACATCGTCCTCTTCAAGTCCTAAGACAGACGTAGCCCGTCGACATAAATTCTCACGCTGACGTCCGACCTCAGCATTATCAAAACTATCTCCTAACGAACGACCGCCACTCGACAACACAACTACTCTGACCTTACTGCCGTGAGCAAGCAGTGAACAGATATACCCACCCGCTCCGAATGTTTCATCGTCGGGATGAGGAGCTACAATCATAACACGATCACCGTATGGCATTTGATTCATAAAATGACGTAAAGCATATAGTAACCGACAACGAATCCATGCCACACTATCACGCAAATATTTATAATAAGGAGTCATAAAGGTCTTCAAGTTGACTAATCATGATTTTTGGACTTAAGCATTCTTTTACATCAGCAGCTAACGCATCTGCTAACCTCCGACCATAATCAGGATTGGTCAGCAGATATTTCATACGTTCAACTACACCCATGACATCATTATCCCGAACAAGAAGCCCGTTGACTCCATCGCGTACAAACTCGCGTACAGCTCCACAATCAACACCAATAAAAGGACATCCTGCCAAAGCAGCTTCGTATGGTACAAGTCCGAAAGCCTCACCGCCGTGTGACAATGACAATACTATCTCTGCACGTCGATATAGACGCGCCATATCCCTGAAATGTATTGCCGGTAGCAACACCCGTCCGTTTTCCACATCGTTTTTACGTAATATACATTCGAGGCGCAAACGTTCACCTTCACTTCCTCCGCCAGCTATAAGCAACACAACATCAGTATATTGTGAAGCTATATGACTAAATGCTTCAATAGCTAAATCATGTCCTTTATAAGGTGTCAGCTGACCGACCGATACTATAAGACGTGTCTTAGAAGATAGTCTGTTCAATAGATTCTCAAGCGGCATATCAGCGACTTCAGACGAACACAATTGTTCCACGCAATCATATATACGCACACTCTTCTCTGTTTCACATACTTCACTAAGTATAGCACGATTAAAATCTGACACACATATCACACGATTACAGAGACTTATAACTCTACGAGGTGGTAACCAGTCTGCCGATGCGCTGCGCCAATGACCCACTATTCTTATACCCATAGCCCGTACCGGCAATAGCCATAGCATACAGTCCCGACGCAGCAGATTGACATGCAATATTCCGACCCTATGTTTTCTTAACATCAAAGCTAATAATACTCCGAATATAACACGTGCCATTGCATCACTTCCCCTCGGTGGATAAGACCAACGGTCTCGTCCCATCCACCATTTTATCCTGTCAGAAAGATAAATCTTCTCTTCATCAGCAAATGTATAGCGACTATGATGACTCTGTGGAAAAGGAAAAATTACTATAAGTCTGTAAAGACCTCGGTTCAGATGATATGCTATACTGTTAAGCACCCTCTCGGCACCTCCATACACCTGACTATAATCGAGATACGCTATACTCCTCTTCGTTGTCTCCATAATGGTTATATACTTTAGTTTGGTTAATGCCACAAAAATAGTCTAATTTCATTTATTGACCAAATCTCATACACAGATTACCGTACTACGGTTGACCACACATATCAACCAGTGAATTTTTATATCCATATCAGTTACGTTTTAGCCGTTAAATCGTAACTATAATATAACTTTCTTGAAAAATTTACCTAAATTTGCAATTACGCTATAGAGATAATTTTTATTATTTCCTATGAAAAAAATACTTATAACCCTAACTTCAATCAGTCTTACACTGACTGCAACTGAAGCTTTAGCTCAGGCTGAGATTCCCGATTCGGCAAAGAATACAGTAGATACCGACAGTCTCACCGTACAACTTGACGAGGTTGTGGTACAGGGACGTACCCAGCGTGTAATAAAATATGGTGTTGAATATATACCTGACAAAAAGATTAAGAAAACTTCGCTTGATGCCACACATCTCTTACTCCAGATGCAAATACCGCAACTCGATATTGCACCGGGTACACTATCTGTAAAAACAGCTGCCGGAAAAGATGTGGCTATGTATATTGATTATGCACCGGCAAGCGAACAGGATCTTCAAGGCTTAAGACCGGAAGATGTGCTGCGTGTTGAAGTATTGAATTACCCTGAAGATCCGCGTTTTGAAAGTACTCAGCATGTAATTAACTTCATTATGCAGCATTATGAATGGGGTGGATATACCAAACTGACAGCTGAAGGCCGAACATTAGCCAGAGACGTTATCAATGGCGATGTCTATTCTAAGTTTGTATATAAAAAATGGACATTTGACGCCAACATCGGTGTGAATTGGACACATTTAGATCAGAATAAAAATATAAATAATCAAATCTTCCGTGATATAAATTTCAACGCCAATCATTATGATGAGATTATGAGAAACTCTGTCTCCGGCCATGATTATCTGGAGCGCAACAATTCACAATACTCCTCGTTACGTGCCGTCTATAGGAACGACAACAGTTATATACAGCATACTTTCTCTTTTGGACGTAATGCTGTTCCCACGTTACACGATAGCTCTGACGTCACATTCAGCCGTGACATTCTGCCCAATTCCCGAGCCATATCGCGCAATGCTTCACAATCTCTCTATCCTTCTGTACGAGGCTATTATCAGTTTACTCTTCCTAAAAGTAACTCAATAGTCGCCTCATGGAATTTCACCTATGGCTCTAACAAACGCTACTCCACTTATCAGCTCTCTGACCTGACTCCCATAATAAATGATAATAAAGAGAAAGTATACTCACCGACATTGACGCTGCAATACTCAAAAAGATTTGAGCGTAACAATACCTTCCGCACTTCTCTTATGACCTTTAATACTTTCTATGACACCGATTATATAGGTTCTTATGATGGACGGCAGAAATTGTTATCATCTGAAAATATGCTTTTTCTGGAGTATATGCAGAATTGGCAGATAGGTCTCAGCTTATATTCACGTCTCGGTATGTCATACGTGATAGGCCGTGTCAACGGTGTCAACACCCTTAAACAATGGAATCCGCGTCTCGGCGTTCAGTTGGAATATCAGATAAATGACCGTCACTCTGCCAGTATCGAAGGCTGGTGGGGCAATTCACACCCCGCACCCGCAACTACCAACAGTGCACTTGTACAGACCAACGAGCTCCTCTGGCTACAAGGCAATCCTGATTTAAGAAACACCCTCTTCGCTACTGTCTCAGCTTCCTACAATTATATACCCACTAATCGCTTCTCTTTATCAGCAACCATTGAGTACGAAGGTAATCCAAACAAACAAGCCTATGAATTTTACACTCTTCCTCATATCGACGGACTTGTAAGACGCTACATCAACAGCGGCGACGCACACAGTTATTCAGCATGGTTATCAGCTAATCTGCGTTTGCTCAACAATGCACTTACTTTCCGCGCCAACGGTCAAGCACAACGTGTCGTACTTACAGGCTGTGACGCTCAGTCAATGAATCTCCTCTTTGCAAGCATCTACGCACAATACTCACACGCCAACTGGTCTGCCATGCTTTTTTATCAATCTCCACAAAAGCAACTCAACGCCTGGTCCAACGGAACCAGAACAAGCTTCAAAAGCACCTATGGCTTATTCCTGAACTACGCCACCGGCAATTTTAAAGCAAGTCTACAGTTCCGTAACTGGTTTACCCATAACGGCTACGCAAACACTACATTCACCTCACCCCGTTACTCCGAAACCGCCGAAGTCTGGGCCTCCGACCTCTCACGTACCATTCGTCTCACCCTTACCTACACCATCCCCTACGGCAAAAAAGTAAACCAAAACAACGAACTCCAGCAA
>CAMWKC010000240.1 GCA_947174735.1 uncultured Porphyromonadaceae bacterium | reverse complement strand
GTCGGACGTGATATGCAATCAGAATAGCAATAAAAAAAACAGGGCCATACTCACTACGTCCCTGTTTCTTCCGGCAGGCCCCGATTACCAGCGTAGTCTGCCGATGGTCCTAATCCTAATTTTAAAATTTAGTTACAAGTGTTTTAATCCATAACTTTACTAATGCAACAATTAGTTACTCTAATGAAACGATTCCTAATTGGTAAGATGACTTATAAAACTATCATCTTACATTATATGTATGAGGAGTCTTTCAGACTGTCAGTGATTGAGTGGAGAGACCCATTCAGTATCGGGTCTTTTGTATATATGCGGTGGAGTGAGGAGAAGTAATGGTAGACTATATGTTGTCCAAGAATATGTCAGTGGAAAATGAGATGTTTGAAGGTTCGTTAATATTGGGTTCTACATTGTTTGCAAAATTAGTTAAAAAATCTAATTGAATCTTACCTATAATACACAAAACGATGAGTATAAATCTCATTGAAAGATTTACTTATCGTTAACAATTGTTAATATTGGTCTAAAGGGAGCTTTTATGGTTATAAAGGGCTTTCTACTATTATAGTTAGGGTATAACCAAAGTTATGGACGTACTCCGTCAAGGTCCTGTAGCCAACTGTGTGAGGTTATATCAGCTGTACGATCAAGCATACAAGGTACTACAGACACTATTTTATGTTCGAGAACATAAAGGTCGGTATCTGTTGCTTCCGGCTCAAGATTTATAAGCTGACCTGTGAGCCAATAGAACGGCTGTCCGTGAGGATCTGTGTAGTCGGCGTACTCATCGCTCCAATGGCTCCGGGCAGCTCTTACCAGTCTCATTTCTGTTGGTACACAATCAGCAGGAATATTAACATTCAGACATATTCCTTCGGGTAAACCATTAGTCAGGATACGGCGAACTATGAAATCAACGTATGGAAGAGACGGTGCGAAGTCTGCCTGCATACTGTGGGAGGTCAGTGAGAAGCCTACTGAGGGAATACCACATGCGCAGCCTTCGAAGGCCGCTCCCATAGTCCCTGAATACATGACATTAACTGAAGCATTCGAACCGTGGTTGATACCTGATATGAGTATGTCCGGACGTCGGTCACGGCACACTGTGTGCATAGCTAATTTTACACAGTCTACAGGTGTGCCGTTGGTACAATACATCTCCGATTCGCCCAGATCGGGAAGTCGGGTAAGGCGTAATGGTGAATTGACTGTCAGGGCCATTGACTGTCCTGAACGAGCAGCGTCCGGACATACACATATAACATGCCCGAAGCGTTGTAAATATTCTACCAGACATTTCACACCTGGAGCCTGATAACCATCATCATTACTTACCAGAATAAGTGGTTGCTGTGCAGTAGAATTATCACTGTTTTTATTCTGAGCCTTTTTGGACTCTTTGTTAGAAGCCATAATCTTAATATTTAAGTGTTTTATATCAGTGCGTCATACGACGCACGTAACGATCCCATACGGCCCAACGGCGTGCTCCGGGCATAGCAGACATAAAATCTGTCTGTGGATGCTGATTATAGAGACGACGCATGGTGCGGAAATCTTTGTGTGCTTTAAGAACCGCACGAGCATTAGCCCAGTCAGCTTTTGCCACAAAAGAGCCGAAAGCTAATGTGTCGGCCAGACGTCTCCACAGCAGTACACGACCACGTCGTCCGTCAGGAAGGTTCTTATGTAGCAACAACAAATTGTTGCGGAAGTTGAGATATGTTTTTCGTGCATCACCATAATTAAGCGATGCTCCGCCGAGATGAAACACTTCACAATCCGTGAGAGCATAAATGCCATAACCTGCTGCTTGCATACGGCAGCATAGGTCTATCTCCTCCATGTGAGCGAAAAAGGCTGAATCCAGCCCTCCCAGACGTTGGTATAAATCGGTACGTACCATCAAGGCAGCGCCTGAGGCCCATGCCACTCTTGCGGGCAGACCGTCATATTGTCCTTTGTCCTGTTCTACGGCATCAAACAGGCGTCCGCGACAATATGGATAACCGAGACGATCGAGAAGTCCGCCGGCTGCTCCGGCATATTCAAAACATTCCCGTTGACGTAAAGATTTGATTTTTGGTTGGCATGCTCCGGCTTGCGGCTCAGACTGCATAAAAGCCAGTAACGGCTGCCACCAATCTTCAGTAACTTCAACGTCTGAATTTAGTAACAGTGTAAATGGAGTCCCTACCTGTTTTATAGCTTGATTGTAGCCCTCGGCGAATCCGTAGTTTTGTCCTAATTCTATGATGCGAATTTCCGGAAAATGTTCACGTATCCATTTTACAGAATTATCTGTCGAGCCATTATCGGCTACAATCAATTCCACTTTATCACCTGTTGTGTAACGTACTGCAACAGGCAGGAAACGTTCAAGCAGCCTAAGGCCATTCCAGTTCAGTATTATAACCGATAGTTCTTTCATAGTCTTTTTATCAGAGGCAGACAACTTCAATAGTATCAGGCTCGTTGGAAGCTATGCGTTCAAGACGTGCCAGAGTGACTGTATTTACAAGGTCCGGATTTAAGGAGGCAGAAACACGTAAATAATTATCGGTCAGACCATGCATAGTTGTACCGTCAGCACTGCCTTCCCATAATACCGGGCGTGAACGATCAAGCTGAGACATCATGAAATCGTGTAATTTGCAGTCAGACAAATCTGTGAGAGCCTTGACCCGCAAATGTTTGTCATGCTGACTTACCGGGTTTGCAAGATGTAGAGCTGATGTGCCGGGACGTTCGGAATAAGGAAATACATGAAAACGTGTGACCGGTAGCGAAGTAGCGAAGTCAAAGCTTTTCTGCCATTCTTCAGGAGTCTCTCCTCGGGCACCTGCTATTATATCAACACCTATGAAGGCATCCGGAATATGTTGGCGTATATATTCGACTCTGTGACGGAAGAGAGCTGTGTCATAACGTCGATTCATGAGACGTAGTACTTTATCTGACCCTGATTGCAACGGTATATGAAAATGTGGCATGAATGCACGTGCCTCACCGGCTATCCAATCTATAATCTCATCGGTAAGCAGGTTGGGTTCTATAGAGGAAATACGGTAGCGTTCAATACCCTCAACTGCATCAAGACGTTTCAACAGATCAAAGAAATGCTCACCGGAATCCCGACCGAATTCACCTATATTAACTCCGGTTATTACGATTTCACGTCCGCCCTGTGCCGCTGCCTGAGAGGCGAGTCTCACCAGTTCATCAATATTTCCTGAACGTGAGCGTCCACGGGCGTATGGTATAGTACAATATGTACAGAAGTAGTCACAACCATCCTGAACCTTTAGGAAATAACGTGTCCTGTCACCGCGTTCACACGAGTGTCTAAAGGTTTTTATATCGTTTGTCGGTGTTACCTCTATAGCTTTTTGCTTTTCATTACGCCAACGATCTATATAATCTGCCATAAGCAGTTTCTGGTCGGAGCCGAGTACAATATCAACTCCCGGCAATGCCGCCACCTCGTCAGGTTTAAGCTGTGCATAACAACCGGTCACTACTATTGCAGCTTCTGGATAACGAGTAGCCAGACGACGTATCAGCTGACGTCCTTTTTTATCAGCCATCTCAGTAACTGAACAAGTATTGACTATGCATATATCAGGATTCTCACCGGCGGCAGCTCGGATTATGCCGCGTTCAGCCAGGAGTTTACCTATAGTTGATGACTCGGCGAAATTGAGTTTACACCCAAGTGTGAAATAAGCCGCTTTCAGAATATCGGAATTATCAGTCATAGCGCAAAATTAATCAATAAAGACGGGGTGTATGGCTTAAAAAAGGTTAAAAAAGCTTGACATGAAATAATGGTTTTATTATCTTTGCAGTCCACAGATAGCAGCTGTGCTTTATAATCACTAAATTCGGTGGTTAAAACATGTCGAAGCTGCATGTCTGAAACCAAATAATCCGTCACGGTGCGCGAGTCGCTCCAGACGTCACCGCCTCATCATAAGATGAAAGGAAGAAAAGAGGTAAAAATATCTTATTGGGC
>CAMWKC010000239.1 GCA_947174735.1 uncultured Porphyromonadaceae bacterium | reverse complement strand
TAGCTACATTATGGTAGCTACAAAAATATCATTTAAAATCATGAAGTCGGATAAAAAGACTATACGTGTGGTTGGTGCAGCTATTATAGATGCAGGAAGATTACTGGTAGCCCAGAGGCTATACTCTGACAAGGCCTATAAATCCTTGAAATGGGAATTCCCAGGCGGTAAAATCGAATCCGGTGAAACCGAGAAGGAAGCAATCATACGTGAAATCCGTGAGGAACTCGGCTGTGATATTGAAGTCGATACCCTGTTATCTGAAATCGAACACGAATATCCTGACTTTATCCTCAGAATGACCGTCTGCCTCTGTCATCTGCTACCAGCATCTATCCCCAAATGCCTTGAACACAATTCCCTCCGCTGGCTCTCTCCCGTTGAATTACTCGTCTTAGACTGGGCTGCCGCTGATGCCCGCTGTCTACCGCTTGTATTATTTTACCTTTAATAACTTGGGAAAAACATTATGGAACTTGTACCTGGAGTATATGAAACATTAGTTAGCACTGCTATTGAGCGTAGACTTAGTCAATTACCTATGGATAGGTACTTTGTTAAAAAAGTTGACATCGATAGTGCTGAATCGTGTAAAATGTTATCTGATTATCTTGCGGAAGTAGTATGTGATGTGCTAAAGAATTATTTTCGCGAACAAACTTCTTCAAAATCCATATCTTCTCAGGTTGAAGTAGTTAATCGAATTTTGCAATTTATTGAATCCGAATGGAAATATAAAGAAGTTGTTACGACTGATTATCAACTAAGTGAAGAAAGTAAATTTCAATTCCTTCGTGGAATTTATAGTAAAGTCGGATATACAGACTCTCAAGTAGAAGAACGAGCAAAAAATCACCCTATTTCTGGTTATCGTGTAAGTAGCCTGTTTACAGGCGGCAATGACATATCTATTGATGATGAGATTAAACGAGACATTCAAACAGCAGATCAGATTGATTTTGTTGTAGCATTCATAAAATTTGAAGGACTCCGTTTGATATATCAATATCTAAAGGATTTTCTTAATCGTCCTGGAACTCGATTAAGAATATTGACAACTACCTATATGGGTGCTACCGATCCAAAAGCTATTAGAAAACTATATGAGCTCAAGGAAATCGGTAATGTAGAAATTCGTGCTTCATTTAATAATAAAGAGGAACGTTTACACGCTAAAGCATATATTTTTAATCGTAATAACGGATTTGATACCGCTTATATAGGTTCGAGTAATCTTTCCTATTCAGCATTAACGAAAGGGCTTGAATGGAATATGCGTATTACTTCTGTCGAGAATGCCCATATTATTAATAAAACTAAAGCTACTTTTGATAGTTATTGGAATAGTGATGATTTTGAGCCGATAGATTCTGAAGACAAATTACAATTATTTGAAAAAGCGATTAAAGAGCGGACTATAATAAAGTACATAAATAGAAGTTCAGAGACTGAATATGTTGTACGTTTTGAGCGAAAGACTCATCAAATTAAGGTACTCGAAAAATTACAGTTCGAACGTAATCATGTTAAGTCTTATAAAAATCTTATTATAGCAGCTACCGGTACAGGAAAGACTGCTATATCTGCCTTTGACTTTAAGGACTTCAATAAGAGTCTTCAACGTGAAGAGGGGCGTAAAGCAAAGTTGCTTTTTATCGCTCATAGAGAGAAAATTTTGAAACAGGCACGATCTACATTTCGCTCTGTAATGGTTGATGCTAACTTTGGTGAAATTTGGACAGGTCGAATAGCACCGAATAGTCATAGCAGTATAAATCAATTATTTATAACGATTCAGACTTTAAATAATAACTGGGATATTTTTGAACGTTTGGGTAAAGACTATTATGACTATATTGTGATAGATGAAGTTCATCATAGTCAAGCAGGTTCTTACCGTGAAGTGTTTCTTAGATTTCAACCAAAAATTTTTATTGGTCTTACTGCTACACCGGAAAGAATGGATGGTAAAGAAATTAAACCTGATTTCAACAATCGATTTGCTGCTGAGATTAGACTTCAGGAAGCTTTAGATCAACGTTTGCTGTCTCCGTTTGATTATTTCTGTATTACAGACGATAGTGTGGATTTGTCAATGGTACCTTGCAAGGGAGACACTTATGATAAAGATGCTTTACTATCGTTATATAAAACTCAGAATACCCAAAGATTTAGTCTTATACAAAGTGCTCTTGAGAATTATGTAACAAATACTCACGAGTGTAAAGCAGTCTGCTTTTGTGTAGGAATCGAACATGCTGAGATGATGGCAGAAATGTTTAATAAGAGTGGATACAGAGCTATGTCAGTTACATCACGCAATAGTGTTGATATTGATAAAGCCTCCGGTATGTTGGCAAGAGGAGAGATTAACTATCTGTGTGTAGCAGATATTTTAAATGAAGGTATCGATATTCCGGAAATAGATACAGTACTATTTCTGCGTCCTACCGAATCTCTTACTGTTTTCTTACAGCAGTTAGGGCGAGGACTTCGTCTTGCCGACGGTAAGACTTGCTTGACTGTACTTGACTTCGTTGCTCAGGCAAATAAAAGCTATAATTACGAAAGTCGGTTCAGAGCTCTTGTCGGACGTACTACGAAGAGCATCTCTCATGAAATTCGGAGTGGATTTAAATTCTTACCTAAAGGGTGTTCTATTACGATGGAACGCCAAGCACAGGAATATATCCTTCAAAATATTAAAGATGCAATATTTAATCAAAGACGCTTAGTTCAAGAGGTCAGAAGATTTGAACAAAACACCGGGCAGACTTTAAGATTAGATAACTTCCTTGCTAATTTTAATCTTGATATAAGGACAATTTTTAAGACTCCGGGTTCATGGGCAAGATTGAAGATGCTTGCTGGCAAAGTAGACCAATCATTCAAAGCTGATTTGAAATATACCAAGCTTTTAGAAGGAGGATTGAGTAGATTATATCATACCAATAGTTACGATTATTTAGAGTTTTTGCAGTCACTCATTTCAAACGGGTTTATACTAAATGACCCAAATGATAGAGAACGAAAGTTTGCTAAACTTTTCTATTATACAATCTGGCTTAATCCACTTGAAAATGTCAATAAAGATTCTGGAACTTCCTTTACTTCAATTGAGGAAGCTATTGCTTCGTTAAGCAGTCAAAATTGGATTGCAGAGGAACTACAGACTTTGATAGAGATTAGATTAAAAGATCTCAGCAAAACAACTAAATGGTTTAAAGTTGCAGAAGGCTCCGAGATTGAGTTATACGGTTGCTATTCAGCAGATGAAATTCATATATTGCTCGAAGATAAACCGGGTAGATGGAAAGTACCAGGTACGCAATACAACAAAGAGAAAAAATTTGCTATGGTCTTTGTGACGCTGAATAAATCAGATAAAGATTATTCTCCGTCTACCCTTTATGAAGACTATGCCATATCTCAGTTTCAATTTCATTGGCAATCTATGAATAAAACTCGGGAACACAGCGAAGAAGGCCAACGTATCATCAACCAAAAACAAAACGGTTGGAAGTATATTCTATTTGTCCGAGACTCTAAAACCGATGAGTATGGTAATACCAATGGATATTATTGCTTAGGCACGATGAATTTCAATTCAAGTCATGGCGAGTGTCCGATGAATGTTATCTGGGATATGTATGACCCAATTCCCGGCTTTATCTTAGAATCTGCTAAAGCTATCTAATATTTAGTTAAATGAGAAGCAAAAGCATATCCGTATATTAATACCTCTCTATACAGGAATATTGAAGATTGTTTTAAGATTTATACTTCTTATAGCTATTTGACGATGACGTTAGCCTGTCGAAGATCTCCGCTATATGGACAGACTGAGCGACAGTCAGCACAACATTGTGCAGTAAATCTTAGATGTTTTTTGTTTACCTTTTTTATTATTGTGGTATTTGAGAATGTCTGAGCAACATTGTTCGGCATAAAAATACTGCATCTATAGTAAATACAATACTTCGGTTATTTTTTGAGATATTGTTAATGGCTCCGGAGAGCCAGATGTT
>CAMWKC010000238.1 GCA_947174735.1 uncultured Porphyromonadaceae bacterium | reverse complement strand
GAATGATTTACCATCACGGTAACTGACTATACCCAGACTCGGCTCCATAGTCGTGAAGGGATAGTCGGCTATCTTCGGTTTTGCTGCCGAAAGAGCTGACAGAAGTGTTGATTTTCCTGCATTGGGAAATCCTACAAGACCTACATCGCCAAGTAGTTTAAGCTCGAGTACAACAGCCTTCTCAATGGCCGGCTGACCCGGCTGGGCATAACGCGGAGCACGGTTTGTGGAAGTAGCGAAATGCCAGTTTCCTAATCCGCCCTTTCCGCCGCGCAGCAGATAGACTTCCTGACCGTCTTCTGTAACCTCGCACAGGAACTGTCCTGTCTCGGCGTCGAATACCGTAGTGCCTACGGGTACCTCGATGATACGGTCCTCACCATCGCGTCCTGACGAACGGCTTTCGCCGCCGCGTTCGCCATCGGTAGCAAATATATGGCGCTGATAGCGTAGATGAAGTAGTGTCCACATGTGGCGGTTGCCACGAAGTATGATGTGACCGCCGCGACCGCCGTCGCCACCATCCGGACCACCTTTGGGAACATATTTGGCACGATGAAAATGACGGCTGCCTGCACCTCCTTTACCGGAGCGGCAGAGTATCTTTACATAGTCTATAAAATTGGAGTCAGCCATAATAAGATTCAAATTCAGGTTCAATCTTAAATCAGCCGCAGACGACGGCTCATAAGTTCATTAGCATAGCGGAAATCATCAGGACTGCCGATATCTATCCATGTGCCTTCGACCGGGAAATAAGCCACTTTCGCACCGTCGGCAATAAGCATTTCGATAAAATCGGGTGCGTCAAGCGCCACTCCCGGTGTTATGCGCGAGATACATTTCCGCTGCATCATATAAACGCCTGCGTTAGCGAAATAGTTGAAAGTCGGCTTTTCCGCAAGTCCTGTGACACGGTCACCTTCGGTCTGCATTATTGCGTATGGCACCGATACTGTATAGGGTATGGCTGCTACTGTCAGCATAGCTCCGGAATTGCGGTGGTGGATAAACATCTTCTCAAAGTCGAGAGTAGTGAGCAAGTCGGAGTTCATTACAAGCACATCGTTATGTACAAAATCTTTTATGAGTGCAAGGCTGCCTATTGTTCCCAGCCTTGCCGGTTCTGCCACACACCGTACATGCACACCAGCCACAGGAAGAGCAAAATGCTCTTCAATCTGTGTGCGCAGGTAATTTACGGTCACAAAAATATTTTCGATTCCGCAGACTGCTAATTCCTCAATATTATAATCTATAATGGGTTTGCCTCCTACTTTAAGGAGCGGTTTTGGAGTCTCGAGGGTCAGAGGCCTGAGTCTTTCTCCCCGTCCTCCGGCCATAAGCACAGCATCTACAGGCAGGCGTGTACGGGCAGTGCGCAGATCTATTATATCCTTTATACATCCTTTTTCGTCAAGCACAGGTACAAGTATGATGCCTTGCTTACGTAGTCGTGGCAACAGAATAAAAGCATCGTCACCCGGACGCAGGGCGCGAAAATCACGGTGCATTACCTGTTCCAGAGTATCGTCGAGCGAGGCGCCTGCAATCAGTGCACGGCGTATATCGCCATCGGTGACAGTGCCGCAGAGCACATCTCGGCTGTCAAGTGCAAAGAGTGTCATTGTTTCGCCCGAGAGGTCATTGAGAGCACGGAGCGCCTGTCTGACCGAGGCTTTGACCGATATTACATGTATTGAGCTATCAGGTTCCATCAGTTATAGTTTTCCAGTGTCTTGCGGAGCTCTTCGTTTACCATAACGCAGAGTTCGCGAGGAGCGAGGACAGTAAGTGAAGAGCCATAGGAGAGGATTTCGTGCACAAGTTCATAATTGAGTTTGAGACGGTAAGTGAATATTGAATAGTCATCGTATGTCTCTTCCTGTTGGGTAGGGTGGAGAGGGAGTGCGCGGAGATATTTGGCCTGTTGGTAGGTAGCACGCAGACGCACGGTGCGTACAGCGCCTTTCGACTGTGTCACACCGATTATGTGTTCGAAATAATCGGTAGGACTGAAGTCGGCAGGCATTTCGAAAGTATCTTTGCTCACAGTCATTTCGCTGACTCTGTCGAGGGCATAAGTACGGATATTGTCACTGTTATCACGTAATCCTTCTTTCAGACCTATCATATACCAACGTTGTTTATAGCGTTTTACGAAATACGGACGAAATGATATATTGCGTTCGGCCCGTGAGCGGCTGAAACCGGCATAAGTGAATATAATCTTACAGCTGTTTCCGATAGCTTCGAGCACTGTGGGCAGAAATTCGCGGGCAGATGGCACATCTTCTACTTCGACTCTTCCTTCAGTATGACGTGCATCTTTGAGGGCGTTGTTGACGGCAAATGAATCGAGCAGCCAATTGGTGAACGTCCGGTTACGTCGTGTGGTGTCTTGGTCGATGTAGTACATTCCGTCGCGTGTGCATTTTATGTCGATATGAAAGTTTTCTTCTATGGCGCGACGATAGTGAAAGAATGTACGTTCCGGTATAGGTTCGCCGTCGCTGAGCGACGAACGCACCCAAAGATTGCTGAGTTGCTGTCGTGACAGTTTGCCGTAACGGTTGAGCGTATCAACTATCCATACATACCGGCTTATAAGATCGCGAGGCATAAGTGTTAGGTACGGTTAATCAGATGAGTTAGATTAAAAATTAGAGAAGTCGATGAGAGAACAGGCAAATTTAACAATTAAAACTCGTATGACAATTAAATTTAACACAAAATCGTCTTTTGACCCCGAAAAATCTTTACGATAGATGTATCTTCAGCACTGTATCTACGGCTTTATTGTCGTTTTCCATACGGGTTAGAAAAAGAAAAAGGCCGAATCACTTCGGCCTTGTTTCTTCAATTAAAACAACAATAACAACTTTTTTCAGAACGCTTATAGCAGTTTATATTTTTAGCCCCTTTGGGGTCAGTATCAGTCTTGTTACGCTAATATAACATCGGTAAAGATTAAAAAGTTTTAAGGGAGTGAAAAAATTGTCAGAAAAATCGGAGTAGTCGGAGCTGTCGGAGTTATCGGAATAATCGGAATATCGGAGGCATCGGAGCAATCAGAACTATCGGAATAATCGGATTTTTTCGACAGCTCCGATAACTCCGATATTCCGATAACTCCGACAGCTCCGAATACTGTGATGACTCCGACAGCTCCGATGACTCCGATAACTCCGACAGCTCTGATGACTCCGATAACTCTGACAGCTCCGATAACTCTGATAGCTCCGATGACTCCGATAGCTCCGATAACAGCTGCTACTGTCCTAACATGTCGCGGGTGATGTCAAGGGCAGTTTCGATGTCGGTTGTACTGACTTCGATGTCGGTTACGGGTTGTCCGGGGGCCTCGAGCAGTACGAAGCGCGGTTGTCCTGCTACGGCATTTTTCTTGTCATGGCCCATCAGTTCGAGCAGACGCGGATAGTCGTCACAAGTGATTGAAAGCGGATAGTAGCCGTTTTTCTGTGCTGTCGCATGGTAGTAGGGCCGCAGTATTTCGGAAACGTAGTCATATAGTGTGTCTGTCGGCATACCTTTGACTATATGACTAAGTATAAGTGAGGTAAGCATTCCGTAGGCTACTGCCACGCCGTGAGGCAAGGGTCTGTTTTGTTCGCGTGTCAGAGCCTCGAAAGCATGACCGACCGTGTGGCCGAAGTTAAGTATTTTGCGTCGGCCACCTTCACGAAGGTCAGATGCTGTGACTTGTGTTTTAAAATCTATACACCGTTGTATCAGGTTTTCCAGATGTTGAGGTGTAGTCAGCACACTGTTGACATTGCGAAGTTCTTTATATAGTTCAGGTGAAGATATAAGAGCTGTTTTGAGCATTTCAGCATAGCCTGACAGAAGTTCACCACGTGAGAGTGAAGCTAAGGAAGCGGCACTGACGACAATTATGGCAGGTTCAGCAAACGCACCGACTTCATTTTTGAGTACACCGAGATTGACTGCTGTTTTTCCTCCTACTGCCGCGTCGACAGCTCCAAGCAGTGTGGTAGGTACATTGATGTAAGG
>CAMWKC010000237.1 GCA_947174735.1 uncultured Porphyromonadaceae bacterium | reverse complement strand
GGGTATAGCTGCTAAACGTAATGGCATTACGTTTAGCAGCTATACCAATCCTATAATTTTATAGACTCCAGTATTTAAGTTTATGGATACGGTCACGGTAAAGCCCTTTGATATCGACAAGAACAGCGTTATCATAAGTGAGGTTATCGAAATATTCCTCGTTGAGATCTTTGTAGACTTCATGGCCTACAGCAACGATGATAGCATCATAGTTACCACGTGGTTTCTCAATGAGATTAATACCGTACATACGACGTACATCTTCAGGGTCAGCGTAGGGGTCGACAACATCTACATCAGCTCCAAAGTCTTTGAGTTCGTTGATGATGTCGAGGACTTTTGTATTGCGGATGTCGGCTACGTTCTCCTTGAAAGTAAGGCCCATAACGAGAATCTTGGCTCCTAATATAGCTTTGCCCATACCTATCAGCTTCTTAACAAGCTTTTTGGCTATGTAGCCACCCATTGAGTCGTTGATAAAACGTCCAGCAGATATTATCTGACTGTGGTATTTGAGCTCGTTAGCTTTGTAGACAAGATAATAGGGATCCACACCGATGCAATGACCACCTACAAGCCCCGGATAGAAGTTGAGGAAATTCCATTTGGTGCCTGCGGCTTCGAGTACATCGTATGTATTGATGCCAATACGTGAGAAGATGATTGAGAGTTCGTTCATCAGAGCAATATTAACATCACGCTGTGTATTCTCAATAATCTTGGCAGCCTCAGCGACTTTTATATTTGGAGCACGGTGAACACCGGGCTTAACAACAAGTTCGTAAACTTTGGCGATCTGTTCGAGCGATTCAGGATCGCAACCGCTGACAATCTTGATTGTATTGGGGAGAGTATGTACTTTCTCACCCGGATTAATTCGTTCGGGAGAATAGCCTACCTTGAAATCAGTACCGAATTTTAGTCCTGATATCTCTTCAAGAATGGGTACGCAGTCCTCTTCGGTACAGCCGGGATAAACGGTAGACTCAAACACTACGTAATCACCCTTTTTTAGGCATTTGCCTACCGAGCGTGAAGCACCAAGCACAGGAGTAAGATCAGGCTGATTGTGAGAATCAATTGGGGTCGGCACGGCCACAATAAAGAAAGAAGCCTCACGAAGTTTATCAAGCGAAGAGGTAAACTCTATATCTACATTCTCGAAAGCCGAACGGTCAAGTTCCTGTGAGGGGTCAATACCTTCACGCATTTTCGCAAGTCTCTCCTCATTGATGTCGAACCCAATTACAGAGATTTTCTTAGCGAACTCCAGTGCAAGCGGTAGCCCTACATAACCGAGGCCAACTACGGCGAGTTTGGCTTCTTTACTGAGAAGTTTGTCGTAAATCATCATTAACTTATTCTAATTACGTTATTATCTTTCAGTTGATACTTCTGATGCGACTCCGGACATTCAGCTATGCCTTCATCGTTGAAGTCAAGACGATGGCCATATTCACTCATCCAACCTATCTGACGTGCCGGATTACCTACAACAAGAGCGTATGGAGGCACAGTTTTAGTGACTACAGCACCGGCTCCGATGAAGGCAAAAGGTCCTATATTATGTCCGCAGACTATAGTGGAGTTTGCTCCGATAGTGGCACCCCGACCGACTATGGTCTTTGCGTATTGTGAATGACGATTGACAGCGCTACGCGGATTAGTGACATTAGTAAACACACAAGAAGGTCCGAGGAAAACATCATCTTCACAAGTCACTCCAGTGTAAATGGAGACATTGTTCTGCACTTTTACGTTTCGTCCTAAAGTGACACCGGGCGATACAACCACGTTCTGACCGATATTGCACTTATCACCGAGAACCGCACCGTCCATGATATGGCTGTAATGCCATATTTTTACTCCGTCGCCTATTACCGCACCCTCGTCAATGGTGGCGGTAGGATGTGCAAAATATTCTGACATAGGGAGGCTCAATTATTGAAAAATTCCTTTACTGCAGCGATAATGATATCTTGCTCGTCATGAGTCAGTTCGGTATGAATGGGAAGCGAGAGTACTGAATCGGCAAGTTGCTGAGATATATTAAGTGACTCGGCAGCGCGAGTTATGTCTTTGAAAGCTTCCTGCTGCTGGAGAGGCAGGGGATAGTAAATCATGGCCGGTATACCTTTAGATGCAAGAAAGTCTTTCAGACTGTCACGTTTACCGTCAAGGATCTGAAGGGTGTATTGATGATAAACGTGTGTAGATGAAGGCAATTCTTGAGGAACTATCAAGCCTTTGATATCTTTCAGATTGGCTGTATAATAATCGGCTGCAGCTTTACGAGCAGCGCAATAGTCATCAAGGTACGGGAGTTTGGCTTTGAGGATAACGGCCTGAATAGTATCGAGTCGTGAATTGCAGCCTATAACAGAGTGATGATATTTTATTTTCTGTCCGTGATTTGCTATCATACGCAATTTCTCCGCCAGTTGGTCATCATGGGTAAATATGGCTCCGCCATCTCCGTAACAGCCTAAATTTTTTGACGGAAAGAAAGAGGTACAACCGATTGTGCCGATTGTACCTGTATGACGCTTACTACCGTCGGAAAATGTGTAGACTGAACCTATAGCCTGAGCATTATCCTCAATAACGTATAGATTATGTTCTTTAGCGAGGGTCATTATAGGCTCCATATTGCATGACTGACCGAACAGATGTACCGGTATTATAGCTTTTGTCCGTGGTGAAATAGCTTTTTTGATATTATCGGCGGTAACATTAAAAGTATACGGATCAACATCTACCATAACCGGTGTAAGACCGAGCAGACCTATTACTTCGGCTGAGGCTACGTAAGTGAAAGCCGGTACTATAACTTCATCGCCGGGACGTAAACCTAAGGCCATAAGAGCTATCTGTAGCGCATCTGTGCCATTGGCACATGGTATCACATGCTTGGCACCAGAGTATTCCTTCAGTTCCTCAGTAAATTCTTTTATCTGTGGACCATTGATAAACGCACAGGTATCAATTACTTCCTGAATACCTTTATCGACTTCGGGTTTGATCTTCAGATATTGTCCGTGAAGATCTACCATCTGTATTTTTTTATTCATGATTAAGGCAGTTAGAATTATCTCTTTTCGTCCCAGCCGAACGGGTGAACTGACAATGGAAGTTTAGCAAGCGGATGGTATTCTCCTACAAGGCCTATAGGGGTAGAGGTACGTATTTGTTCTACAATCTCAATGCAAGGCCGCGCTTCACTGATACGGAAACCGTCACCGTTTAGAATGTGTCGGTAACTTTCTGTGTGAAGTTCTGTAAACCCTTGACTGAATTCAAATTCCTCACCGTCAATATTTAGGGTACGATAGGTACGTTTTTCACCCTGTACGGCATTTTCAGGAAGATTCTCGGCATTAATGCTAAGGAAGTAACGTACACGTGCCTTTTCAAGCTCAAGATAACCTGCAACCCTGTCAAAACTCATCACATTTACGATATTCTTTTTTACTGGTCCGAATACCCACTGGAGCATATCGTAGAAATGTACACCTATATTTGTAGCTACACCTCCGCTTTTATGTACATCACCCTTCCAACTTGCATAGTACCATTTGCCACGTGAAGTGATATAAGTGAGATCTACATCGTATATTTTGTCTTTGGGACCGTTATCAATTTTTTTCTTTAGATCGGCAATAGCTTTATGGAGACGCAGCTGGAGAATATTGTAGGCTTTATGTCCGGTTTCTTCTTCAACTTTCATAAGCTCATCTATTGTACGGGTATGAAGTACAATAGGTTTCTCACAAATCACGTCTGTTCCAAGTCTCAGTCCTGCTTCAATAAAAGGTGCGTGGGTGTAGTTGGGAGTACATATTGACAACCAGTGTAAAGGCTGATCAGACTTCATTTGATTATGACAGAATCTTTCAAACTGTTCCTGTTCAGTGAAGAATGATGCTTCTGGGAAGCTACTGTCAAGGCGTCCGACACTGTCAAAACGGTCATAAGCTACCACAAGATTATTACCTGTATCAGCAATCGCTTTAATATGGCGTGGCGCAATATAGCCTGCGGCGCCAATC
>CAMWKC010000236.1 GCA_947174735.1 uncultured Porphyromonadaceae bacterium | reverse complement strand
ATAATGAGGTATAAGACGTTTCACCACTATAGTATATATAGCCCAGCACAGAGCGGCTGAAAGGGCCAGAATGTCACCTTTAGGATGTATCTCGAGAGAATCTCCCGAACTGAATACCACACATCCGACACCGGCGAAGGCGACTATAGAGCCAAGAATTTCGCCGGTCTTTATACGCACTTTAAACACCAGGGCCATCAATATAGTGGTAAAAAGGGGAGAGATTGAGGCTAAAAGAGAGACATTGCCCGTAGTGGTATAGTTCAGAGCATAGTTTTCCGTGATAAAATAGAGTGAGCCTGCGCAGATACCGCATACAAGAAATTGCAGTTCGTCACGCCATGTGAGAGATAAAAGTTTACGGAATGTGAGAAGCAACAGAAGCAGGTAGGCAGCGGTGAAACGATATATAAAGGTTTCGACAGGGGTAAAACCACCGTCCTGCATAAGAATTTTTGAGGAAAGAAACGAAGTGCCCCATGCACCCATGGTGACAAGGGCACCGAGATGTGCCAGAAGTACAAGATATTTTTTTCCGGCCGTTGTTCGGTTGGAGGTCATGGTCAGTCAGATTTAAGTACGCAAAATTAAATAAAAAAAATCAATGTCCCGCAACAGCCCGAGAAAAAATACAGTAATGTACGGACCTATCAGACCCCGTGCCGACCGATATCTCGGTGAGAATCATCGGTCGGCACGGGGTCTGATAGGTCCGTACATTTAACAGGGATCAGTCCTCGATAGCCTCGAAGTCTGATTTGCCTACGCCGCAGAGAGGACATACCCAGTCTTCGGGCAGATCTTCAAAAGCCATACCGGGAGCTATACCGGCATCCGGATCACCTACTTCGGGGTCATATACCCAGTCACATACTATGCATCTATACTTTTTCATCTTTCTATATTATTTTGATTGTTTTACTTTTCTGCATGTATAACGGCCCGAGTGACTGTATGGTTCATATTATTGATTATAGTAATTAAAAAATCTGCGGTTGTCTGATAAACATAAAACTGAAAAGGGAAGAAAGATGAAAAAAACGTAGATATGTTTGGAAGTTTGCGCGGTGGTTTTTACCTTTGCAGTGTCGTTGGAGACAGGAGGTAAAATTGCCTGTCATCGGATGACGCAGCGAGTGCAAAATGAATGAGCAGACCTATAGGAAGATGGTGGAGCGGTTCACGCGGTTTCTGGAGTCGCAACATCTTAAAAAGACTCCGGAACGCTACGCCATATTGGCCCGCGTCATGAAGCAGCCTCCGCACTTTGAGGCCGATGACCTGCATCATGCCCTTGACGAAAGCGGTTTTCATGTAAGCCGTGCTACGGTCTATAATACAGTTGAGCTGCTGTGTCGCTGCGGTGTGTTGCGTCGGCTGATGTTTGATGCACGTAAGATACGCTATGAAGTAGCTGACAGCAATCATCTGCATCTCGTGTGTTCGCAATGCGGTGCTTTGGCTGAAGCTGAGGCACCCGGTATGGAACATCTGATGAAAAGACATCTGCTTGAAGGATTTACTCCCAGCTATTACACCATGTGTGTATATGGTCTGTGTGCCGACTGTCGCCGTGATTTCAGTCAGCAGTCAGCTGATGCCGAATAAACGGAATGTCGTGTTAAGCACTTCCGGTCTACGTCGAACTCCAATTTTGTGATTAATAACCATAAAACCCATAATATCTTAAATCTGAACATCATACCATGGCAAAAGTAAAACCTTTCAAGGGCGTACGTCCTCCCAAGGAACTGGTTGAGGAGGTAGTATCACGTCCGTATGACGTGCTCAATTCAGCTGAGGCTCGTGCTGAAGCCGAAGGCAACGATAAGTCGCTCTATCATATCATCAAACCCGAAATCGATTTTGAAGAGGGTACTGATGAGCACGATGAGAAGGTGTATGCCCGTGCCGTAGAGAACTTCAAGAAGTTCCAGGAAAAAGGCTGGCTTGTACAGGACAACAAAGAGAACTATTATATATACGCCCAGACAATGGACGGCCGCACTCAGTACGGCTTTGTAGTCGGCGCATGGGTAGACGACTACATGGAAGGACGTATCAAAAAGCATGAGCTTAACCTCCGCGATAAGGAGGAAGACCGCATGAAACACGTACGCGTTAACAACGCCAACATCGAGCCGGTATTCTTTGCTTTCCCTGATAACGAGCGTCTGGAAGAAATAATCCGCACTGTCACCGCTGCCGAGCCGGAATATAATTTCATTGCTCCCGACGGTTTCGGTCATACTCTCTGGGTGATTGAGGACGATGCTCTCATCAACGAAATCACTGAGGAATTTGCTAAAATTCCTAATCTCTATATAGCTGACGGCCACCACCGCAGTGCGGCTGCCGCTCTGGTAGGTAATGAGAAAGCCCGCAACAATCCTAATCATAAAGGTGACGAGGAATACAACTACTTCCTTGCTGTGGCCTTCCCGGCATCACACCTTAAGATTATCGACTACAACCGTGTGGTACGCGATCTTAACGGTCTTACCCCTGAGGAGTTTATCGAGCGTCTGCGCGAGAACTTCGATGTTAAGGAGATGGGTGAGGAGATCTATACACCTTCAGGGCTGCATAATTTCTCACTTTATCTTGACGGTAAATGGTGGAGCCTCACAGCTAAACCGGGTACATACGATGACAATGACCCCATAGGTGTGCTTGATGTGACTGTATCGAGCAATCTTATACTGCGTGACATTCTCGGTATACACGATCTCCGCAGTGACAAACGTATTGACTTTGTAGGCGGTATCCGCGGTCTCGGCGAGCTGAAACGTCGTGTTGACAGCGGTGAGATGAAGATGGCTTTAGCTCTTTATCCCGTTACTATGGATCAGCTTATCAATATAGCTGATTCCGGTAATATCATGCCCCCGAAGACTACTTGGTTCGAACCCAAACTTCGTTCAGGTCTTGTAATACACAAGCTGGATTGATTATTTCAGTTTGATAAATATAAGAACACTATAGACAGAACAGAATAAGAATATCAACAAGACGCGGCGGTGGTGGTCAGTGATGATAGCCACCGCATTTTTTTGTTTAATATGCACTTCCGTACTCCTTATTGCCCTGAGCGTAGTCCGTTGACACTTGTTCCTTACCGGCCTTTAGCAATGTTAGGGTCATGTTTTGCCGATAATATCGCAGCGCGTATGAGACAATGTCTGTGGGATACACGCAATCCGTTAGGCACGCTTTATAATCCGCTTTCGATAGCCCGTGCGCTTGATACAGCCCTCCTGTCGGACGCACCTGAAAATGACTTTACCGCCACCCTGATGCAGGCTGACGGAATCTGGCATTCATGGCTGTTCGATACTTCTTTTTCGTCACGCGATTCTTTATCAGGTATCCGTGTTCTGCTGGACCGCCGGCACTGGCTGGATGAGGCTCTGGAGCAGTCGCGTATCATGTTTGTGACTTTCGGCACAGCGTGGTGTTATTATCTTGCTGACAGTTCCGACTATCTCGTAGCCAACTGCCATAAACGGCCGGCTGCTATGTTTGAACGCCGTCGTCTGGAGCCGGAAGAGATTACAGATGTATGGCGTGGTACAGTCTCTCGTCTGCGACAGCGTTATCCCGGTCTGCAACTTATTTTCACAGTCAGTCCGGTCCGGCATCTTAAAGATGGATTTGCCGGCAATTCTTTGTCAAAATCCATATTGCGTCTGGCTGTGGCACGGTTATGTGAAGAGGTAGAGGGATGCAGTTATTTTCCGGCTTTTGAGATTGTCAATGATGACTTGCGTGATTACCGCTTTTATGATACCGACATGGTGCACCCGTCGGCACAGGCAGTCGAATATATATGGGAAATATTGTGTTCCACTTACATTGGCAGTACCGGTATAGCCGCTCTTACAGAAGGCTCTAAGATAATGACTGCCTATAAACATCGTCCGCTGCTGCCTTTACATACGGATGAAGACCGGAGAGCGGAGCAACACAGACTGGCAAAGATAACGGAACGTTACGAACGTTTCAGACAGCAGTATCCTTACGTTCTTTCGCCGGATAAAATTTAATCTTAATATAACC
>CAMWKC010000235.1 GCA_947174735.1 uncultured Porphyromonadaceae bacterium | reverse complement strand
GCTGAATTGCGTAAACTTACTCTTGACGTTTACGGTGTGCTTCAGTCACTGCGTGCCGCCGGTCTGCCGGCTCCGACTACCCGATGGATGTCGGCAGAGCACTACCGCACTTGTTGGGAAGCTGCCAATCTTGAACATTACTATGCACGTAGCATTAACCGCTTCAGTTGCGAACCGGCTATCGCTGCCATTCCGTTGCTGAGTGATATTATAGATACGGCCGATACTGCTGTCCGCAATGAGTCACTTGGCGAAATATCTCTTAAATCCGCTATGCGTTTCGGTCACGCCGAAACACTTATGCCTCTGTTGTCACTATGCGATATCGAAGGCTGCAATGCTCCTGACGTTGCAACCGATAAGGTAGCTGCTGTATGGCGCGATTACGACATAGTACCTTTGGGAGCCAACTTAGAAATCGTGTTGCTACAGGCTCCCTCGGGTACCGTCTATGCCCTCACACGTCTCAACGGCCGCAATGTCAGAGTCGGCAGATTTGACAGTCCGTTTGTACCGTGGACCCAATTGCGTGATTACTGGACTAAACGTTCCACGCAGATGAATCTTTAATGTGGCCAGCCCGGTCCGCTGCCATTACCTGTGAGGCGGGCAGTAACACTGCTTTCAGAAGTTCCGGATTTAAGAGTATAAGTACTGCCGTTGGTAAGCCCTTCACAGGTAATGAGTATTGAAGTTCTGTTGTTTCCTCCTCCGGCGCCACCGGGTCCGAATCCTGAACCTCCGTTTATTTTATAGTCAGCCGGAACAGTGAAACGTGCTAACTCTGTACCGTTGTTGTCAGTAAGAATAATCTCACTGTCAGCTGTGACACTACTGTTGGATAATACGTATGGCTGAGTAGAGCCGGACGATGACGAGGGTACGGAGTTATTACCGCCGACACCTAATAAAGTTCCTCCGCTGAATATTACAGTATATCTATCTTCTTCATTTGCATCGATACCACATTCCGGCATACCGGCTCCGAAAGCCATTATATATCCGCCCTGTATATACATATTTCCGTTTGAATCGAGACCGTCATTTCCTGAAGCCATTACTGTTATGTTGCCACCCTTTATATACAGATGACTTGATGAGTTTATGGCATCGTCGGTCGAATAAACTGTTATGTTGCCGTCATTGATAGTAAGAACTGATTTACTTTCTATTCCTTCGGCGCCATTGCCTGTAGTGGTTACATTGATTTCACCACCGTTGATTTCCACATCTCCGTCAGCTTTGATACCTTTGGGTGAGGATTTCATGTCACTATCCAGCCGGTCAGTATTACCGGTATAATCGGTATTCAGGATACCGTTGATATATGCTACTATTCCGCCGGATGTGGTTATGGATATATCACCGTCGTTTATGATTAGCTTCCCATCACAGTTGATACCCTTTCCGCCTCCGCCGGAAGCGTTCAGTCGAAGTATGCCTCCGTCAATGGTCATATCCTCATCAGAAGCAAGACAAGCGGAAGCTTTAGTCTTGTTTTTAGTGTTGTCCCATACGCCGTTACCGGTTACATCAATAGTTACGTTACCACCTGATATCTGCATCGGACCTTCGCATTTTATACCTTTTGCAGCATCAGCCGAAACACTTACCTTCAGGTCTCCTCCGCTGACTTTTATTGCTCCGGTATCTTCAGCTTCACGATCGGTCTCATCTTTATACGAGACCTGTATACCGTCGTCACCGGTACCGTCAATTGTAACCAGCCCGCTTTTCATCAGAAAATACTGATTACAGTTGATGCCGTCTTTTACAGCCGAAGTTACATCTATTTCACAATCAGTTATTTCAATATATTCTTTAGCATATATGGCATGAGATGTCCTACCTTCGACTGTAAGCTTTCCTTCTCCTTTCATTTCAAGATGTCCTTTGCAGACAATACATCCTTTCTGACTTCCTGAAGTGCCGTCGGTAAGTGAATTGGCCGTGCCTGAGGCAAGTATAAGATTAATACGTTTACCATTATCAATATTGAGAGCTGCTCCGGAGGTGCTTGTAAGCTGGAGACCGGCGAGTTCGACAGTTGATTTATATGAGCCGCTGAGACTAAATGCACCATCAGATGAAATGCCTGCAAGCCGATATGTAATTTCACCGCAGTTTGCTGCCGACACATTATCGTTCTGGGTAATGTTCACGCGGGCTCCGCTGACTTCTGCTTCTACATAACGGGCGATATTTCCGGCGATATTCACACTGGCAGTATTGTTATCATAGTTTATAAGTACGACATTATCTTCGACTGCTCTGTCATCTACCCATATCTCAGTGCCTTCGCTGAGTGTAAATTCACATTCCATGATATTCAGGCTGTTGTTTGATCCGAATATCATATCTCCGACCTTAGAGGCCGGAAAACTATAAGTAGTCTGACCTGTTCTGATATTCAGAGTCTGGGCACTTGCATAACCGCTTCCTAATAGGAAGGCCGTAAATAGTATAATTCCGGATTTCATTTGGCTATAAATACTTTTTCAATCCCGTTATTGCTTTTGAATACATATACTCCCTCTGACGGAACTATCTCTTTGACATTCTGAGCTGATTTGGCCCGTCCGAGGTATATTCCGTCGGTTGTGAAAATGTCTATGATACTCTCTTCATCTGTCGTCATGCTTCCGATGTATGCCGGTTCGGCTGAAAAAGCCATAGATAACAAATCTGAAATTTTGAATGTCGTACTTCCTTCAGATGAATTGACCAGAAGCTGTTCTTCAGCTACTGTGATATGCAGCCCGGCGGATTTAAAGCTGCTTTCCGTACCGTCTTTATGTTTGATTATCACATAAGAATACTCAACTGCCTGTGCAGTGAGGCAGCCCACGGCAGAAATCAGAAATAAAAATAATTTTTTCATATTATAATGTTAGAAACTTCATTGCTGTAGCCTCTTTTCAGGCTATTCAGCTACGGTTACACTCATTAAGTGAACGGTATTAATCGGATTAAATTTTCCTTCCTCTGCCGCTATAATGACCTTTTAGTAATTAACTTTAGCTACCGATTCTAAAATGTCGAACAGGTGATTCATACCGGCACCGGAACAGCGGTGACCGAAATCATCGGTGACAGTCAGTCGGTCTTCTCGGAGAAGCGGCTGAAGCGTGCGTATATGTATATCGCCGATAAGTTCGTCGTTACTTGAGCAGAGAGCGTGGATGCGTCCGGCTTTCTCCTTTATATTACCGATAGTGTTATATGTAGAGTATTTATTAATTATCTCGTCTGTAAGGGTATAATTCTGTACACCGTCAAGCCGAGGACAGAAATACGGTAGTTCTTCACCTACCCACTGTGCCAGTGTTTTCTGAGGTTCTGTACTGGGGTTGACTACTACGAGCTGTGCATCGCCGCTGTCGCACATCAAGGTCATCCAACCGCCCAGCGAGGTACCTACGATTATCTCCGGACGTTCGCAGGCGATGATTTCATTGATTATGGCAAGAGCCTTTTCCGGGTCAGCGTCAACTTCCGGTGCTATAACACGGTAACGGTTGCCGAAATGTGACTGTAGCTGTTCGCGTTTTGAACCATTCGCTCCGGAACGGAAACCATGAATATACATCATTGTAGGTGCTTCTTTCATATTGTTAGTAATCTTGACATTATTTTTTGAGACTAAATTAGCAATATATACCAAAATTAACAAAAATATTTAGTTCTACAGGATATTTTACAGACAGTACAGATTTGTCATACCAATACCGTCTGTATGTCAGTTTTAAACAGATGAGCTTATAGATACAAAAGTAGATGAATTAACGAATTATTAATTTTAGACAGCTTCGGTGTGGGGCAGTCTGTTCTTTAAGGAATAAAAGCCGACCGGATTCATAAAATTATTGTAGCTTTGCAAAGTATTTTGTATAAAGCTATGAAGAGATACGGTGTGCTGTTAATTTCTCTGGTTTATTGCATCCTGTGGCTTTTGGCTGCGGGGTGCGGAGGCGGTGTGCGTCATGACAGCCGTCTGACGGAAATAGAGAGACTCAGCGCGGAGCATTCCGATACGGCTGCTGCGACAGCGGTAAGCCGTCTGGAGCTTATCGACCGCTC
>CAMWKC010000234.1 GCA_947174735.1 uncultured Porphyromonadaceae bacterium | reverse complement strand
AAACCGCCTTTGACAACTGTAAAGCCTTTTTCAAGTCTGACGCTTCCGGCAGATATTTTCAGACTGCCTCCTTTTTCAACAGAAGACGCGGTTTTCACAGAATTATTGCACTCTACACTCATATTTCCGTTGTTACCAATATGGAAATTATCGTACAGTGTAACCTCATCTATAGCTTTTATAGAAACCGTACTTTCTGTAAAGGATATTTCCTCGGTACTTTTCTGTCCGTTAAGATTACCGCCCAGAAAAGCATCCCTGACAATAAAATCTTTTGTCCAGCCCTGTATCTTGTCTCCACAGGTTGCAAGACGTATTACAGGCAGATAACCGCTTTTCCACAAAGACATCAGGCGCATACAGCTTTCCTCTTTAGTGAAACATGCCAACGATACCTCTGTCTCCTTCTCATCCGAAATTGAAGTATATAAGCAGTCGTTATGTAGAGTACGGACTGTTAAGATGCCGTCCTTCAAATCTGTCCCTTCTATTTTCAGGTTATTCCGGCTATCACTTATATTAAGATTCCATTTCTTAGGTTTGGCGAGCCACATTTCAAATTCAGGGTCACCAATTAAATTATTAGTTATGATAACCCATCTATCATTTTTATTGTTAATAGTAGTTGTTATCTTAGCCAATGATTCGGCAATACCTATTTTAGAATTCTGATTTATATGTATTCCAAATTCTTTTTGTAGTTTACTGGAGTTAGTGACATAACCCTCTCTGGTATTTCCTATGAAAGCCGGGCCACCGAATTTCCCTGCTACAGTAAAGGCCTGAGCCATATTATATGTAACACTTTCGTAGCCGGGAATTTTATCAAAGGGTGCTACTGTACAGGATATTGAATTCACTATAGATGGTTTAGTAAAATTCGTTAGATTATCAATACCATTAGATGGTTTATCATATATATACACATCATTTACACCGTAACTATCTAATGCGGTGATAGCAAGACACTTACCTTTATCTCTATCATCTCCGAAACCTGAAACCTGTACAGAACCTGGATTTCCATGGCCAAACCACCCGCTGTAACCTACTTTGTTAATCTTATTTATAATAGTCTCTCCTGATGGACCGAATGGACTGTTCTTATCAGCAATAAGATTATCGAATACTATTTCGGAAGTAAGGCCTAAAGATTGTACACATTCTTCAATAGGAGGTTTCGTACTAAAATATTGCACAAAGTATAATGCGTTATTAAGATAACCATTATCACCATAACCCGGATTAGCTTCATATATTAACAGCTTATGTATGTAATTTTTCACTTCCTGGGCTGTATGGCATAACAGTCTTCCGACATAAATTGTCGGGTTATATTTAATATCGAAGTAAAACATACTGTATAAGCCATCACTACATAACTGTAATGACCAGGGAGTCAGAAGATCACTGAAATAATTATCAGTAGGCATATACGCTTTATCTATATTATCAGGTACCTGTAAATTGCTATTCTGTCTTGTGTATCTTATGGGTACTTCAGTATCTGAGTCTCCGGCTAAAAGACAGAAGAACGGGCCGTCATTCTTAAATTTACTGTATTCGTCGTAAAGATATGCCCGCAGAGCAGCAGCTTTATCCACAAGTTTCGTACTGCTCCCAACAGTATATTTAGCCTGTGCCAATATGGACTGTATGGAAACCACATTAACCACATACCCCTTATTTCTTTTCCATTCGGCCAGCTCACTGAAGGCGGAGACTAAAGATGAATCAGTGATTATGTAATAATGAGGTTGTTTTACAGAAGCTGCATAAGTAGCAATTCCTGAAGGTCTTGATGCGTCTTCGTAGTTTACGGTCAGTGCACTGAGATTAATCATTCCTGACGGTGAGGCATCAGGCAGATAGGGAATATCTATTTCTTCCGGAAGACAGTCATCATAGGAAAGACTGAATTCAATACTGTCATATACAGTCAAAGACTCAGCGGCAGCATCATACACCACAGGATAAAGAGCGACAGTAACGATATGCACACATCCTTCCAGCATATTATTCTGATATACGCAGCCTATACCCGCATACGGATATACGGTTCTGTCATATTCGGTATCAGATGTCGGATCAGTATATTCGTAATAACCTGCCAGACAATCTGAAGCAGCTGTTACAGGGTAAGGTATCGTAAAGGTTGCGGCAACAGAAGAGTCCAGAATATCCACTGAAAAATTTTTTGTGTACTGGGGTACTACGAAACGGAGGTAACGTACCGGCAGTTCCGGTAATCCCGTTTCATAAGTGCTCTCCATACCGTCCCAGACAAGTTTTGTATATTTATCTCCATAGTCTGATTCTACAGTATTCACAGCAAGAGCATCAACAGAGAAACACTCCGTATGGCGGATTGCACCATTCAGGCTTCCTATGTACATCAGAAAACTTACCACTACCGTGAAGTAGCGAATAAACGGAGTAGGCTTAAGGTTCATGGCAGTTCATTTTAGACAGGTATATAAATAGCTAATCAGTCAGTCAGAATCATTCTCTTACTTCCTATCTCCACACCGTCGGCAATAAGAGTATAGATGTACATACCCGGTGTGAGAGTGGAGCCTTCTATCACAATTTCACTTCCGCCACGTTCCGTGACAGGAATATGGAGACGCTGCTGTCCCTGCAGATCATAGACAAAAAGTGCAGCCTCGCTTACCGATACAGGTACATTACAGGCTATACGTGTAGCGGCAGTGAAGGGATTGGGAGTGTTCTGGGCCACTTCCGCACCTGCCTCTGTCAGTAAGTCACGGGCTCCTGCCGACGGAGAAAGACGGCGTCCCTGTCCGGAGCCGGAAAGAGCTTCTATTATCTCCTGCTGCTCATTCACACGACGCTGTAGAGTCCCTAAGGCATCGACAAGGAGAGGTATGAATCCGGTATAGTCTATGCCTAGTGTTCCGTCAGTATCCTCAATGACTAATTCAGGGAATATCTCCTGTACCTCCTGGGCTATAAATCCGAAACGGGTACGCGGGTCCGGAGTAAGGGTATCTTCTTCGGTAGTTGCGTTAGCCTCATCGGTAGCGTCAGTGCTGAAAGTACGCGGTGTATCCGTAGGCTCAACACTCTGGGCGGTCAGAGTGTATTTTACGGGAGAAAGCATGGAAAGGCCCTCGGCACTGTCTTCAAGCGGATTCACATCATCTTTAAGGCGTCCGTCTGATACCACTACAAAACTGTTGGCTTTGACATCGGAATAGAAACGGAATGCAGGTGAGATATATGACGTAGCGCCAAGACGGGTTATAAATTCGAATACACGAAAATTTCCCACATTACCTGCAATACCGTACTGGCCTTTAAGCTGAAGGTGACCGGTAAGGCCTCCGGATTCACCGGGTAGCTCACCTACACTTATGCGGTTAGGTAAGCCAAAGGAAATGTGCGTCGCAAGCTTCTGTCCTTTCGGATTATAGAAGAATGCAGCCGCCTCTGTATCAAAGCCACTCTGAATGGAGGATATAGTGTTAGAGTCACAGGGGCCAAATATTGTCTGACCGGACTCTGCTATTGTTACCTGAGCTGTGGCAGCGAATGAAATACCTGCCAGCATAGAAGCCATGAAAATTGTTTTCAGTTTCATAATTGTATTATTAAAAATTTATGTTAACGTTTTAAACAGGTAGAATATATCAGAAATCAATTATACCATTAAAGATACTTCCGTCATTGGTGGTACACTGAATAGTGTATTCACCCTCGAAAATTGGTGTTTCGATAACAGGTTCCTCTACTGTCACAAATCCTGTCCAACTGTCATTATTATATACCTGTATAGTTAAAGAATTTATGTCGTTAGGAAATATGAATTCTAGATATCCTACACCATATTGACATACAATAAAATCTCGGGCAGGGGCATGAGGTCTTTTAGAAGCGGAAGTATTCTTTGAAAGTATAATTGTATTGGTTGAAGATGGCTGTTTATGTCCATCTCCCTCTGCTATTGCTATCTTAATAGGGAGACAGCAAAGTAAAAGAATAATAAAAATTTTGAATTGTTTCATGGATATAAAATTTTGATTCCGGTTGCAAAGTTAGGATGAGAAAACGGTCCCGAAGTAATTT
>CAMWKC010000233.1 GCA_947174735.1 uncultured Porphyromonadaceae bacterium | reverse complement strand
CCTGTGCTGATCATTCTTCATCTGTATTGATTCATTTTAATAATACAGAAATAAAAGAAATAACACTAAAGAAGTTAAAAATAGTTTTGTAGGCTGTCAGATATGTAAAAAATAATTAACTTTGTGAGTTGAAAAGTCACGCCACCTCTCAATGTGTCCGAAGCTAAACGGGCAGACCGGGAGAAGAAAGGAAAAGAGCGGGACAGTTTCTTTAAGAGCAATCAAAAACAACATGAAGCCATTACAAGATAAACTATCGCGCTATGACGCGCCGCAGAAGGCCAAGGCGGCCGGCATCTATCCTTATTTTCGTCCTATATCGAGCGAACAGAACACCGAGGTTTTGATGAACGGTAAAAAAGTTCTGATGTTCGGTTCGAACAGCTATATGGGTCTTACCAATCATCCTAAGGTAATAGAGGCAGCAGTAGAAGCTACACGTAAGTATGGAACCGGTATGGCGGGCTCACCGTTCCTTAATGGTACGCTTGATATACATAAACAACTCGAGGCACGTCTTGCTGCATACGTAGGCAAGGAAGATGCAATGCTCTATAGTACCGGCTTTGGTGTTAATCTCGGTGTGGTATCTACCCTTACCGGTCGTGAGGACTATATAATACTCGATGAGCAGGACCATGCTTCTATTATAGAAGGACGCCGTCTGTCGTTTTCCAATTATCTGAAGTATAAGCACAATGACATGGAGTCGCTTGAGGCTCAGCTTAAGAAGTGCGAACCAGACAAGGTTAAACTCATTGTGACCGATTCAGTATTCTCTATGGAAGGCGATGTAGCCAATCTGCCTGAGATAACACGTCTTGCCAAGGAGTATAATGCTTCTGTTATGGTAGACGAAGCACACGGTCTGGGCGTGTTCGGTAAAGGCGGTCGCGGTGTGTGTGACTATTACGGTGTGGCCGGTGACGTAGATCTGATTATGGGTACGTTCAGTAAATCGCTTGCTTCGTTAGGAGGTTTTATTGCTACTGATAAAGTAGTGACTAACTTCCTGCGTCATCACTCGCGTTCTTACATATTTACTGCCAGCATAACACCGGCTGCCACTGCAGCTGTCAATGCCGCTCTTGACATTATAGAATCCGAGCCCGAGCGTCAGGCTCACCTGTGGGAAATCACCAATTATGCTCTTGATAACTTCCGTGCTATGGGATGTGAGATAGGGCATACGTCTACTCCTATCATTCCGTTGTTTATCCGTGATGATTACAAGACCTTCCATGTGACCCGTGATCTTCTTGACGAGGGTGTGTTTGTCAATCCGGTTGTGACACCGGCTGTGGCACCGCAAGATACTCTGATACGCTATTCACTTATGGCCACACATACTAAAGAGCAAGTGGCCCGCTCGCTTGAGGCTATAGAGAAAGTGTTTAAGCGTTATGACCTGCTGAAGAAATCTTAAAGATATATATGGTATACAAATTCAAACTTGTCAGTGACGAAGTCAGCAATTTCGTCCGAGAGATAGAGATAGGTAGCAACAATACCTTTCTGCAGTTACGCAATGCTATCCTTGACAGTGTAGGATATGCCAAGAATGATCTTGACAGTTTCTTCCTCTGTAACGATGACTGGGAATTTCAGGAGGAGATTGCACAGGAAGATATGGGGTCGTCAAGCGATCAAGACCTATGGATTATGGCCGATACTCCTCTGTCGGAGCTTATAGAGGACGAGGGCCAACGGTTAGCCTTCGTATTTGACTATCTTACCGAGCGAGCTTTCTTTATGGAGCTTAAGCAAATCGAGACAGGCCGTACACTTAGCGAGCCTATATGCACTATGAAGAAAGGTAATCCGCCTGCTCAGAGTATGGATATAGATGAATTTAACCAGCGCCTCGAACGTGAGAACGCACGTATGGCTTCCGACTACGACGATATGGACACCGAGCAGTATAATGACTTAGGCTATAACGATGAGGAGCTGAACGGTTACGACGAACTTAATATGGATTAAACATTACTGTAACTGAATAAAAAATCAGGGTGTATCAATTTTTTCTGATACACCCTGATTTTTATATTTTTCCTGTTATTACCGATTGTTGTTATTCACGGCCGAAAAGTCTGCTGAAGAAGGAGCGTGGTTTCTCAGGCTTGATATGGACACGTAATTCATTATTCTCTTTGCCGAAAAAAAGTATATGGGTACGAAAAACGAATGCTACCATTTTGTCAAATTCAAGAATAGCATTTATACCACGCATAAGAAAGCGTCTGAAGGGACTATATTCGTCGAGGTCATCTACTATGATTTCATCTTCGAGCACACGTAATGTATGGTGGTCCTTGAGAAGAGCAACGAAGTAGTCGACGTTCAGGTCTTCAACACGAGCCGGTTTGTTGAATTTTTTATATATGTCTTTGATAACTACATCGGTGATCATAAGAGTTATGGATTGAAGATAATTATCACACTATTCTGTACTCCGTGAGGAGTTACATAAAGGAGTGGTAGGAATCGGTTTGTTAATTTGTGTGTTTTACTAAATAAAAGTGGAAATAAACGAGAAGAATATACACCACTAAATGGATTGGGATAGGAGGTCGAATTTCCAGTCGATGCCGATATCAAGAGCATTAAACGGGAAGAGAAGCACTGATTTCGGTGTCTATAAGAATAACATACGGTATATAGAAATGTTCACCCTTTGAGGACAATACTGCAAAAAAAATTCAGTGAAGATATTTATATACACCGGGCCCTTCTGTATTTTTTTAATACAGAAGGGCCCGGTGTATATAAATAATAAGGTTAGAAACAGTGATTTAGCCGAGGAAGCTCAGAAGTACACCGGCGGCAACGGCCGAACCGATAACACCGGCAACGTTGGGACCCATAGCGTGCATGAGAAGATAGTTGTCGGGGTCGTATTCAAGGCCTACATTGTTCGATATACGGGCTGCCATAGGCACAGCCGAAACACCGGCATTACCGATGAGAGGATTAATCTTATGGTCTTTCGAGAGGAAAAGATTGAAAAGTTTTACCGAAAGCACACCGGCTGAAGATGCTATTATGAAAGCAGCGAAACCGAGACCGAAAATAAGCAATGTGTCGAGAGTAAGAAAGACACTTGCCTGTGTCGAAGCGCCTACGGTCATACCGAGCAGTATGGTCACGATGTCGGTCATAGCGTTGCTGGCAGTCTTGGCCAGACGAGTAGTAACACCGCTTTCACGCAACAGATTACCAAAGAAGAGCATACCTAACAGGGGTATAGCCGACGGCACGATAAAGCATGTGAGTATAAGACCGACGATAGGAAATATGATCTTTTCGTTCTTACTGACTATACGTGCTGATTTCATTTTGATGCGACGTTCTTTTTCGGTAGTGAAGAGTCGCATCAGCGGCGGCTGAATAAGTGGAATAAGAGCCATATAGGAATAGGCCGATACAGCCACAGCGCCAAGTAAAGCAGGATTAAGCTTAGAAGTGGTAAAGATAGCGGTAGGACCGTCGGCACCGCCGATAATAGCCACACATCCGGCCGACAGAGGATCAAATCCGCAGAGCAGGGCAAGCATATAGGCTCCGAAGATACCGAACTGGGCACAGGCACCGATGACCATAAGCTTAGGATTAGCCAGCAGAGCAGAGAAATCTGTCATAGCACCTACACCGAGGAATACCAGCGGAGGATACCAGCCGTATTCGACACCGTTGTAGAGGATATTAAGTACCGAACCGGGTTCATAGATGCCTATGTCCATGCCGGGCTGGAAAGGAATATTACCTATCAGCATACCGAAGCCGATGGGCACAAGCAGCAGGGGCTCGAAATTTTTCTTGATGGCAAGCCACACAAAGAAGCAGCCGACGCACAGCATCACGAGGTTTCCCCACTCGCAGTTGGCGAAACCGGTGAAGCTCCAGAAGGCGTCGATAGTCTGGCGCATGAACTCACCGAAAGAATATGAAGCAGCCAAAACCATGATTAACTAACAGAAAAGGATAAACAGTGTAAATTATTCGATAATCATAATATCAGCTCCCTCAAGCACGGCATCACCGACATTGACGAGAATCTGTTTTACGGTTCCGGCATTTGTTGTTTTAACGTCGTTT
>CAMWKC010000232.1 GCA_947174735.1 uncultured Porphyromonadaceae bacterium | reverse complement strand
AGCCTATACTGTCTGGGAATAAATAACTATCTTAACTGTCATATCTATGAAACAAATTTTTCTTTATGGTGGCTTGCCTTTACTGGCTATAGTGTCATTGACGGGCTGTGTCGATGACAATTACGATCTCTCGGATATTGATACCACTAGTGAGTTTAAAGTTAACGATCTTGTATTGCCTGTCAATATTGATGTTGTGACTCTTGGTGATATTATTGATGTTAAACCAGAAGACCAAATTAAAGAGATAACTATTGGAGATCAAACTTTCTATGCGGTGCAGGAAAGCGGTACATTTGCTTCTAATCCGATTCATATCCCTGCATTTTCTACTAATGCACCGTCATTAGCTTCTGCTGCTATTAACTTCACTACGGGAGGGAAATCGATGTCTGCTAAATTACCTTCCGTTACCCTTAATCTGACCTCTCCAATAGAAAAATCATTTTCGTATCGCGCTGACAACATTGATTCTGCTATAGTATCACTTACAGATCTGTTTACCGACGAGCTGAGCATTATACTGACATTTACAGCCTCACCTGAAGTAACTGAAATTGCTGATATAGAACTTCAGAATCTTCTACTTGACCTTCCTAAAGGTTTTGCAGGAGTTGATATATTACCTAACGGTATTTATAATGAAGGTCGTCTTGAGATTCCTTCAGTTAAGTTTGAGAATGGAGTAGCCACAATCACTTTAAAAGCTTATGGAATTAATCTGGTTGCCAATGGCTGTGTAATAGATTATGCCAATCATTCTCTCGAACTTAATACTAACGTTAATATAGAGAGCGCAACTCTTTTTGTAACTCCTAAGACCAATGCTACTGCAACAATACCAGGAAGTGTGAGTCTGGATATTGATTACAATATTTCGCCGTTAGATGTGAATGCAGTATCCGGTAAGATACACTATATGCTTAAAGGTGATAATCTTAATATATCTCCTATCTCACTTGCCAATCTTCCCGATTTCTTGGCACAGGAAGGTACAAATCTTGTGCTTAGCAATCCTCAAATTTATTTGAGTGTTAATAATCCAGTAGCTAATGAGAAACTTGCCTACCGTACCGGTCTGCAGCTTACTGCTATTAGAGATAATGAGCCGGAGCAAAATTTCAGACTGGATAACGGTTATTTTGATGTTAGCTTTAACAAGGGTGTAGCAGGTCCCTATAACTTCTGTCTTTCACCTGAATTACCTGCTGCCGAGATGGTACCGAATGGTTATGTTGAACCTGTACATGTGCCTTTTACTTCTCTTGGCAATGTAATAAGTGGTAATGGCTTACCTAAGAGTATTGATATTGATCTTGTAGAGCCGCAGATATTCGAACAGATGGTCAACCATTTTCAGCTCGGACGTAATCTCAATGCCCTCGAAGGAAGTTGGAATTTTATTGCTCCACTTGCTTTGAAGAGCGGAGCAGGTTCAAAGATTGTCTATACTAAGACTAACGACGGTTGGAATGATGAAGATATTGATGCTATAACTATTTCCACTCTTGAAATCTCAATGACGGTAGACAGTACACTACCTCTGAAGGCTAGTATAAGCGGATATCCTATAGATAAAAAAGGTAATCAGATCTCCGACGTAACAATTGTTGGTGCTGAGATACCTGCTAATGCTAAAGATAAAGAAGTTATTATTAGGATTAATGGTACTATACAGCATTTAGACGGTATAAAGTTTACTGCTACTGTTGAACCGGAGTCAGACGAAGCCCTATCTCCCTCGCAGACTCTGACACTGAAAAATATCCGTGCTAAGGTGAGTGGTAGCTACATCAAAAAACTCTGAACAATAGTATACAAATAATTAACTTTTCAGAATTAGGAAATTATGAATTCTTGCCTTAAGAAAATAATGATATGCGCCACAGTAGCCGTCAACAGCGCGTTGGGTCTAAGTGCCCAGACAACTTATTCAGGTTACTTTCTGGACAATTACGATTATCGTTTCCAGATGAATCCCGCCTTCGGTAACGAAAAAAATTTCGTATCGTTCCCGGCTTTAGGTAATGTAAACATTAACATGCACGGAAATTTACATGTTAAAGATGTTATATACAGTCTAAATGGAAAGACGGTGTTGTTTACTAATCCTGGTATTAGCACTTCTGAAGCTATGAGTCGTTTTGGTGATAAAAACCGTCTTGGTACAATAGATAAGATTGACCTGATTACTGTTGGTTTTAAGGCTTTAGGAGGTTATAATACCGTTTCTTTGAGTGCTGTGGCAAGTGCAGATATCTCAGTTCCCGGAGCATTTTTCTCTTTAACTAAGGAAGGTATCACAAATGCTACATATGATATAGAAAACATGTTTGGTAATGCACATGCCTATGCCCAGTTAGCTCTTAATCACTCACGTAAGATATCCCAAGTACCCGGTCTGCGCGTAGGTGCCACCTTAAAGGTCCTTGTGGGAGCTGGTAATGTGGATTTCCGTTTCAATGAAGCTAAACTTGTACTCGGTGAAGATAACTGGTTGATACGTTCAAATGCTGATATTTATACTTCAATAGGTGGCTTTCGTTATGATATGAAGCATAGTAAACAGACAGGAAAGGAATATGTATCAGGTGGTAATCTTGATGATGGTTATAAACCTTCTGGTTTTGGTCTCGGACTTGATTTAGGGGGTGAGTATGAGTGGAATGACTTTAAGTTTTCGGCTGCTGTGCTTGACTTAGGCTTTATGAGTTGGGGAGCTACACAGTGGGCTTCAACTAACGGTCTAAAAACCTTCGAAACTGATAAGTATACATTCAATGCCAATGGTGATGCCGCTAACTCGTTCGATAATGAATGGGACCGCCTTACCGATGATCTTGCACAGCTTTATCAGCTTGATAACAACGGTGAACTTACTTCGCGTACACGTGCACTTGCTGCTACCCTTAATTTTGCTGCGCAATGGGAACTGCCTATGTATCGTCGTTTGCATTTCGGTTTGCTGAATTCAACCCGTATTAATGGTGCATATACATGGACTCAGTTCCGCTTGTCGGCAAATGTTAATCCTGTAAGCTGTTTTTCAGCTGGTGTAAATATAGCAGCAGGTACTTACGGTGTCGGCTTTGGTTGGTTGCTTAATCTTCATTTGACTGGGTTCAACATGTTTGCTGGTATGGATCACACTCTTGGCAAATTGTCTAAACAAGGCGTTCCCCTGAACTCAAATGCAGCCTTCAATTTTGGTATCAACTTTCCGTTCTGATATTAGTGGACTGAATAAATTTTCTTAAATCTACGACATGAGCATCTGTTGGGTGACATAGTTTAACCACCATACAGATGCTCATGTTTCATAAAATCTGACTCACAAAGCTATGAATAAAGGAAAAGTAAAGAATATGTTATCAGGCGGCCGATTACTCAGTACATTGTTTTCGGCTGTCGGTTTATTACCTTTACGGGTACTTTACGGCCTTTCCGATACAGTAGCTTTTCTTGCCGGCAGAGTAGTCGGATACCGGAGAAAGGTGATACGAAAGAATCTGACTCTGAGTTTTCCGGATAAAGATTTAAAAGACCTCCGTAAGATAGAGAGAGATTTCTACCGTTTTCTTGGTGATTATTTTGTGGAGACTCTGAAGTTAGGCTGTATGAGTGAGGATGATATAAAACGTCGTATGCGTTTTGAGAATGAGGAGGAAGTAAGACATTATCTTGACGCCGGACGTAACGTCACACTCTATTTAGGTCATTACTGTAACTGGGAATGGATGAGTTCGATACCGTTGCATTTCGACAAAGAACTACACATGGGGCAGATATACCATCCGCTTGAAAGCAAGGCTGCGGACGAGGCTTTTCTTAAAATCAGAGGACACTGCGGAGCCACATCTATTAAGATGGCCGATACTTTACCGACTCTTATGAAGTGGCGGAGAGAAGGAAAACCTTTTATGGTTGGTTTTATAGCTGATCAGGTACCTCTGTTCGAGGGTATGCATTATTTTGCAGACTTTCTTCATCAGGAAACTCCGACATTCACAGGACCGGAAAGATTGTCAAGAATGTTCGACTCTGTAGTGTTCTACTGTGACATTCGCCGTGATAAGAGAGGTTATTACACCTGCCGTTATGTTAAGATGACCGACAATC
>CAMWKC010000231.1 GCA_947174735.1 uncultured Porphyromonadaceae bacterium | reverse complement strand
TTATTCTTCTGTATCTGCACCTAATGATAATATATTACTTCACGAACAGACTCACATCTCCCGCCGTCACTGGCTTGATATTCTTTTTGCAGACATATTTTGTACTTTACTATGGTATAATCCGGCTGCATGGCACACAAGACGTCTCATAAAACTCAATCATGAGTTTGAAGCCGACCGCGCAGTAATCCGTTCAGGTGTTGACACACTGCAATACCAGCGTCTTCTGCTTACAGAAGCTATCGGTCGCAAAAGTCTTCCTCACGTTAGCACCCTCGCTGACGGAAAACATGATTTCCGTAAACGTATACTTATAATGAACCAACCACGTTCATCAGCCGCCCATCTATGGATTGCAGCCTTTACACTACCGGCAGTTATATCAGCCGGCCTGATTATTTCTACTCCGGCTTATGCTCGTTTTCTTTCTTCTATATGTGATATTGACTTACTTTCTTCCACAGATACTTCCGCAAAGCAGGCTCAGCAATACGCTTTAGATGATAACGTCTTTCCGTCAGAGCACCTTGTCGGCGAAGATAAATCTCCTCTTATAAAAGAACTACCCTCTCCATACAATGACCAGACAGGACTAACTGAATTTTTAACCCTTGCCTTATCCGGTATAGATATAAATAAATCTGACGAGTTAAAAGCCAATATACAGATTGTCATTGATAAGAACGGCAAAATAAAAGATGTAGCTGTTTCCGGCACAGACGACCCGACTATAAAAATCAGGATAGAAGAGGCCGCAAACAAGGTATGTTTCGAGAAAACATTTATTGATGGCCAGGCTATTGAAATGCACTACATTATACCCGTCAGAATAAAAACGGTTTCTTAAAAGAACTATATCCAAAAGCATAACCTCAATTTCTTGTCGCCGAAATATCGGTGACAGCCAATGTCATACCCCTATGAAAAGAATACTGTTTTTTACCATCAGCATTTTATTGACTTTCCTACAGGGAGTTAGTCAGATTACTATCAGCGGACATGTCATAACCGCTGACGGAAAGGGTGTGGACATGGCTAATGTCATCGTTACTCCCTGCGATTCAATCCGCACCATTCTCACTTCAACTTTAACCGATATTAAGGGTAACTTCAGTATGTCGGTCACAACTGACTGCGACAGTCTGATTCTTAAAGCATCAGGTATGAATATAGCTCCTGTCTCCCTAACGATACCGAATCTTTCGGGAAGCTACGATATAATGACAAATCAGCATACTGTCGAACTTAGAGAGATAATCGTAAAATCAAAAAAAATCTACTCACGTGGCGACACTATAAATTATAATGTAGCTTCGTTTCTTTCACAGAATGATCAAACCATAGCAGATGTCTTGCGCAAGATGCCCGGAATTACTGTGTCTGACGCAGGTCAGATAGTTTATCAAGGTAAGCCAATCAAGAATTTCTATATCGAAGGGCTCGATCTTATGAAAGGTCATTATGGTATCGCCGCAAATAATCTTGATCCTACTGACATAGCCACCGTACAGGTACTTGAACACCATCAGGATATAAAAGCTCTCAAAGACCTTCGACCCGAAGAACAAGCTTCAATCAATCTGCAACTGAAAAAAGGAGTTCAAGGTGTGTTCAATCTCATCGCTACTCTCGGCACAGGATACAGCGACAGCTTTTTATGGAATAATTCAGCAATGTCTACTTATTTCCGCCATAACAGCCAGTTTCTTATTACCTATAAGGGAAATAACACAGGTGAAGATTTGTCTCAGGAACTTTGTTCTTTTGATAATGACTATGCTCGTACCGGCAATATCACATCAGTAGCTATGCCTTCTGCACCGGGTATAGACAAACGGTTTTACTTTTTTAATCGTTCCCACAACGCTACTTTTAATAATGTATATCGTGTCGGCAGTAACGGTGAACTCGGTATCAATGCAGCCTATCTCAACGACCGCGACAGGCGCCGGAGTTATTCCTCAACTTCCAATTTCCTTCCTGACGGAAGCTATAATATTGTCAATGAATTTATGAACGCTACAGCCCGTATACAGAAATCTTATGGCGACCTGACATATATGAACAACGGTGATAGCACTTATCTCAAAGAACAGCTTAAATTCGACTGGAGCTCAACACATACCAACGGTGATATAATAGTCGCCGATGATAATATCAGTCAGATGGGAAAGACTGACACTTACCGTCTGCTCAATCATCTGCATCTTACACAACGTAGTCCCGGACACCGTGGTGTCGAACTCAACTCACTGATAAATCTTGAACAGCGTCCCCACAGTCTGTCTGTATTACCCAACCTGTTTCCCTCTCTTATCAATGACAATATCCTAAACCAGAGTGTAGATTTGCATAACATTTCTACTGAAAACAGCGTCGGCCTTCTGTCAGCTCTTACAATCGGCAACCTCATACTACACCCGTCAGCCATAATTAATTATCATCATAATTCACTCAACAGTACTCTTACTTCCTCAATACACAATAACCTTTCTTTTGATTATTTTGACACCGGTTTAGGTCTCGAAATATCCTATCGTGCACGCCGGTTATATACTTCACTTTATATACCTCTACATTACAAGGCATTCCGACTCAGTAATCGGATTAATGGCGACATAACCGCCAAAAGCTGTTTTCGACCTGAACCTACTCTCGATTTTACTTATAATTTTAATAGTACCCACCGTCTCAGCCTTAGCTCTTCACTGTCTTACCAGACTCCTTCTATAGAAACCCTCTACTCAGACTATATTCTTACTTCTTACCGTCAGCTTTCGGCATATAACGTCACAGGACTATACGAAGGTCTTAACCAATTCTGTTCTTTAAGTTACACGTTCAGAAACATACTCTCCATGAGTTTCGCCAATATCAATTTATCATGGAGCAGACAATCACCCGACGTACTCTACGGCTCCTGCTACGACGGTGTCACACAGCGTACTGTCAGCCGGCGTACATCTGAGTCTGGAAATACATTTTCAACTGCTGTCAATGCCAGTCAGGGATTTGACTGGCGACATCTCAAAATCGGCACATCGGTAGCCTATTCATACCACGACAGTCCTTTGCTTGTACAGGATGAAGTAATCCGTTACACCGGCAACAGTCTTGGTCTGAACGCTGATATAAGCTTCACGCCTTTCAGACATCTCGGAGTGTCTTATAAGGTAGACTATTTTCAATCCGCCACCCGTCAGCATGGTTTCGAGCGGATGCCTTGGCTACGTATTCTTACAAACCGGACTTCCATCGACTTCACGATTTCCGGAGGTGTGATACTCGCAGCTTCTCTCTATCATTACTACAATAACTTCAACGACGGTGACAAGTCATTTATTTTACTTAATGCCGAAGCAAAATATTCACTCGGACGTTTCGGATTTTCCCTTTCATTAGATAATTTGCTTAACCGTAAATCATACCTCTACTCCACACTTTCTGCTCTTACAGAGTCAAAATCAGTCTATACCATTCGCCCGCGCAGCATACTGTTAAAAATACGCTTCAGAATACTCTAAAACCTTACCAATATGAAAAAGTTATTATTATTTCTCATTCTTCCGCTTGTCACACTTTATGTCAAGGCACAGACGGAAGTGTTCTCGGCCGATATTAGCCGTGCCTCTGTCATAGATACAGCTCGCTACAAGGTCACCTATGCACTCCGTTACACCTGTCATCCTCAGGTCGCAGAGAAATTTGACGATGTCCGTACCGTTCTGATAGGAGACAAATATGTAAAAGACTTTAGCGACATTATCTTTCATTTTGACTCGATATGTACTGCCGATATACGTCGCGGAGCAGACACATTTTCCAATCCTCCCGGCTCACCCTGGCCTTACGAGGTTGTCTTGAATAACAGAGAGCGTTATGCAGACATTAAATATCGTCTGTCTTCCGGCATGGATATACTCCATTACTCTGAAAGCGCGCCCGATATAAAATGGAATTTTGCAGCTGACTCCACCATAACTATTCTTGGTTACGAATGTCAGTTAGCACATACCGATTTTGCAGGACGTCACTACTCTGCATGGTTCACTACTGAAATTCCCCTTCCCTTCGGACCATATAACGCGAGTTCGGGATAAGAACCGCAACAAAAAATTGAATCGGCAACTTGAAA
>CAMWKC010000230.1 GCA_947174735.1 uncultured Porphyromonadaceae bacterium | reverse complement strand
AACGTCGTGGTTAGGCATTGTCTCGGGTACATCCTGCCAACCGCTGAAGGTATAACCTTCCTTCTCAGGTGCGACAGGTGCATTAACACGCTCACCGGGTTCAAGGTCAAGAGCTTCGAATATCTCACCGTCAATCATGAACACTGCCTTGAAGATATCGGGACTGTAAGTGTAGCTACCGTTAATCCTGATATCACGGGCAGGCATTGTCGCGGGTACATCCTGCCAGCCATCGAAAGTGTAGTCCTCTTTCTCAGGTGCAACAGGTGCATTAATAACTGAACCGTATTCCACACTTAAGATTTCGAAGAGCTCATCATCGATAAAGAACGCAGCTGTATAAAGATTAGCATGGTAATTACCTACAATCTCCATACTCTGGGCAGGCATAGTCTCAGGAAGATTCAACCAGCCACTGAAGGTATAACCCTCTCTTTCGGGCATTTCGGGTGCAGTTATAACAGCACCGTATTCTACACTGATAGTGCTTATAGTCTCACCATTGACTACGAAGAGTACATCATAACTGTTCACCGTATAGCTTCCGCTGATGACAACGTCGTGGTTAGGCATTGTCTCGGGTACATCCTGCCAGCCGTTGAAAGTATGGCCTTCCTTAACAGGAGCCTCAGGAAGCTCGATAGCTTCACCACCTTCAACAAGTATGGTTACGATAGTCTCACCATCAATCATGAAGACAGCATTGTATTTACCGTCACTATCTACGTAAGTACCTGTAAGTACTATATCCTGTGCAGGCATTGTCGGAGGCAGATTCTGCCAGCCGGTGAAGGTATAACCCTCTTTTTCAGGAGCAGCCGGAGCATTGATTACCGCACCGTATTCTACGCTGACAGTCTCAAGCAGTTCACCGTCGATAATGAATATAGCCTGATAGCTATTTACCGTATAGCTGCCGTTGATGATAACGTCGTGGTTAGGCATTGTCTCGGGTACATCCTGCCAGCCATTGAAGGTATGGCCTTCTCTGAACGGCTCAGCAGGAAGTTCGATAGCTTCACCAGCTTCTACAGGTATAGTAGCGTATGTTTCGTCACCGATCATGAAGACAGCATTGAAGATATCAGGACTGTAAGTATAACTACCGGTAATAACAATGTCCTGTGCGGGCATAGTCTCCGGAAGATCCTTCCAGCCGTCAAATGTATAATCTTCCTTCTCAGGAGCTGCCGGAGCGTTAATAGATGCACCGTACTCTACACTGAGTGTAGCGATCATCTCACCGTCGATAATGAATATAGCCTGATAGCTGTTGACTGTGTAGCCACCGCTAACGAAGACATCATGGTGAGGCATTGTTTCGGGCATGTTCTGCCAGCCTGTGAAGGTATAACCCTCTTTCTCCGCTACCACAGGTGCGGTAATAGTCGAACCGGGCTTAAATGTGAGAGTTTCGAATATCTCACCGTCAAGCGTGAACACTGCCTTGAAGAGGTTAGGACTATAAGTATAGCTACCGTTAACCTCGATGTCGTGTGCCGGCATCATAGCAGGTAGATTCTGCCAGCCGCTGAAAGTATAGTCCTCTTTCTCGGGGGCTGCCGGAACGTTGATAACTGCTCCGTATTCAACGCTGACAGTTTCAAAGACCTCACCATCAATCGTAAATGTGACATTGTAGAGATTCGGATGATAATTACCTACAATCTCCATACTCTTGGCAGGCATTGTCTCAGGAAGATTCAACCAGCCTGTGAAGGAGTAACCTTCTCTTTCGGGCATTTCGGGAGCCGTAATGACAGCACCATATTCTACACTCATAGTCTTGATGGTTTCACCGTTGACTACGAAGAGAATATCATAACTATTAATTGTAAAGCTACCGTTGATGACAACGTCGTGGTTAGGCATTGTCTCAGGTACATTCTGCCAGCCTGCGAAGGTATAACCTTCTTTCTCAGGTGTAGCAGGAAGCTCGATAGCTTTGCCACCCTCTGCAAGAACTGTAGCCACCGTTTCACCGTCGATCATAAATACAGCATTGTATTTACCGTCACTATCCACGTATTTACCGTTCATTACGATGTCACGTGCAGGCATTGTCTCAGGCATATCCTGCCAGCCGGTGAAAGTATAACCCTCTTTTTCAGGAGCAGCCGGAGCATTTATAACTGAACCGTACTCAACGATAAGAGTCTCAAAGAGCTCGCCATCGATAACGAATATAGCCTGATAAGTATTGGCTGTGAAACTACCGTTGATGACAACGTCGTGGTGAGGCATTGTCTCGGGTACATCCTGCCAGCCGTTGAAGGTATAACCTTCTCTGAACGGTTCAGCAGGAAGTTCGATAGGATCACCGGCTTCTACTGTGACAGTAGCTATAGTTTCGCCGTCAATCATAAATACTGCCTGATAAATGCTGACACTATAAGTGTACGAACCGGTCACAATAATGTCGCCGGCAGGCATTGTAGCAGGCAGATTCTGCCAGCCATCGAAGGTATAATCCTTCTTATCAGGTACAGCAGGAGCGTTTACAGGAGCACCGTATTCCACACTGAACGCAGAGATAATCTCACCGTCAATTACGAAGGTGGCGTTATAGCGGTTGACTGTGTAGCTACCGCTGACGGTTATATCATGGTTAGGCATAACCTCAGGTACACCTGTCCAGCCACTGAAAGTATAGCCTTCTTTATCAGGTACGGCGGGTACATTGACAGCTTCGCCGGATTCAAAGTCAAGAGTTTCGAAAATCTCGCCGTCAATCATGAACACGGCTTTGAAGTGATTGCTACTATAAGTGTAGCTACCGGTAACTTCAATATCGTGTGCAGGCATTGTAGCAGGCAGATTCTTCCAGCCACTGAAGGTATAATCCTCTTTCTCAGGTACAACAGGAACGCTGATAGCTGAGCCGTAAGGCACACTGAGCGTAGTAAGCACTTCGCCGTCAATTACGAATACAGCATGGTAAATATCAGCATGATAGTTACCTACTACCTCGATACTCTTGGCAGGCATTGTCTCGGGCAAATTCAGCCAGCCGCTGAATTCGTAACCTTCTCTCTCAGGCATTTCTGGTGCTTCAACTGCTGCACCGAAAGGTACGCTGACAGTCTTGATAACCTCGCCATTAACTACAAAGACAACATTATAGTTAACCGGGGTATAGCTACCTATGATGACAACATCATGGTGAGGCATTACCTCTGGTATATCCTGCCAGCCATCGAAAGTATAACCCTTTCTGTAAGGAGCCCTTGGAGCTTTGATTGTGCCGCCACATTCAACCTGGATAGTGGCTATGGTCTCACCGTCAATCATGAAGACTGCGTTGAAGACGCTTGCACTGTAGGTATAGCTACCTGTAATCTCAATATCATGTGCAGGCATTGTCTCGGGTACGTCCTGCCAGCCATCGAAAGTATGATCCTCTTTCTCAGGAGCGGCCGGAGCATTGACAGGTGCGCCGTACTCTATACTGAGAGTAGTAACGATTTCACCGTCGATCATGAAGACTGCGTTGTAGCTGTTGACTGTATAGCTACCGGTGATGACAACATCATGGTGAGGCATTTTCTCAGGTACGTCCTGCCAGCCGTTGAAGGTATAACCTTCCTTAGCAGGTGCTTCAGGAGTCTTGATAGCGCTACCGCAATCAACCTGTATAGTGGCTATGGTCTCACCGTCAATCATGAAGACTGCGTTGAAGACGCTTGCACTGTAGGTATAGCTACCTGTAATCTCAATATCATGTGCAGGCATTGTCTCGGGTACGTCCTGCCAGCCATCGAAAGTATGATCCTCTTTCTCAGGAGCGGCCGGAGCATTGACAGGTGAGCCGTACTCTATACTGAGAGTAGTAACGATATTACCGTCAATTATGAAAGTAGCGTTGTAGCTGTTGACTGTATAGCTACCGGTGATGGTTATATCATGGTTAGGCATAACCTCAGGTACGTCCTGCCAGCCTGCGAAAGTATGACCTTCTTTCTCGGGAGCGTCAGGAAGCTTAATAGACTCGCCGGCATCTACCGTAATTGTGCTGATGGTTTTACCGTCAATCACAAAAGTAACTTTGTAAGTGGTAGAAACGTGGGTATAACTACCGTGTATCTCAATGTCCTTGGCAGGCATTGTCTGAGGCACATCCTTCCAGCCGTCGAAGGTATAAC
>CAMWKC010000229.1 GCA_947174735.1 uncultured Porphyromonadaceae bacterium | reverse complement strand
CGACATCGTTACGGTTGGGTTACACAGAAGTATTTTAAAGGTGACAGTCTGGAGAGTCTTATCAATACCGATAATAAATTCACTATGTCGGAAGCAAGACATGTGTTCGAGCGTGTGGCTGAAGTCATTGAAGCAACCTATCGGTTTACCCAAGGCGGTGGTCACTATAACATATCACCGAGCAATATCATACTCAATCGCAATGAGGAAGGAAAGCCGGATATTGCGCTGATTGGATTTACCAATATAGGAGAGAGCTATAACGGGTCAAGTTCAATTGATGATACCACTCTGGATAATCGCTTCCGGGCACCGGAAACACTTAAAGGTATTTTCAGTCACAGATCCGACCTTTACTCGCTTGGGATGGTGATGCTCACCATGCTCACAGGTTTTCCGACTACCGCATACGCCGGCGGTCCGTCAGAAGAAATGCCCGTTACTGATAAACAGACAGAAATCAATCCTGTTGAGTATCATAAAATAGTCTGGAGTGAGGCTGAAAGTGAGCTACCCTCCTCTGTACGTATGATTTTACACAAAGCTACCGACCTCACCCCGTCGGCACGCTTCGGAAATATTGAGAAATTCAAGGGCTTCATCAGTAAATATATACGCCCTGAAGGACCTCAGCGTACAGAGGTGAAAGAGAAAAATGTCGAAACTGCAAGTTCCGAAACCGCACCGTCTCCTGCATCTCACGCACTTGATGAAGTAGCAGGTATGGAGGAACTTAAGGCCCTGTTCCGTCGTGATTTTATCCGGATTATACAGAATCCGAAGATTGCCAAAGCGTATGGTATCAGACCGAGTAATTGCACTCTGCTCTACGGCCCTCAGGGTTGCGGAAAGAGTTTTATAGCAGAACGGGCTGCAAAAGAATCAGGTCTGAGATATAAGGTGGTTAATCCTTCTGAGCTCGGTTCAATCTATGTACATGGAGCCCAGCAGAAAATAGCTGAGACTTTCGCTGAGGCTGAAAAAAAGGGTCCGATGATTCTTATCTTTGATGAATTTGACGCTCTTGTCCCAAAGCGTAATTCGGAAATGAATCCTAATCAGGCCAACGAAGTCAACGAAATGCTTACACAGATGAACAACTGTGCCGAGCGTGGCATATATGTGATTGCTACTACCAATCGTCCCTGTGATCTCGACCCGGCAATACTGCGCCGCGGAAGAATCGACCAGTCGATATACGTGCCTATGCCTGATCTTGAGGCACGTAAGGAACTATTCAGACTCGAACTTGCCAATCGCCCCTGCGATAAGGATATAGACTTCGATCGGCTGGCTCACGTCACGGAACACTATACCTGTAGCGACATATCTTATATCGTTGCCGAAGTTTCAAGACAGTGCTTCGAAGACACTCTTGATAAAGCTCTCGATACACCGCTGCCTATTTCCATGCAACGGCTCATTGAGGTAGCTGAGACTACAGTACCCTCTGTATCGGAAGCACAACGAAAGGATTTTCTTGCTCTAAAGGAACGAATGGAAAACCGTGCAGGTAAAGATGCAAGAAAAAAAGTAGGTTTTCTTGTCAATTCCTAATATACAGGAATCATTTTCACGTTCATTATCTATGTACACTATCTAAAATTATATACTAATGACTACAGAAGAGGTTCTGTCCGTGCTTCACCAGCTCGGCTTTATACCCGAACACATCGACGACGATTTCGGGTACAGTTTTGAATACGAAGGTCTGACACTGCTTTACGTACCAAGCGATGACACCAAATGCCTGACATTCATGATGCCCAATATCTTTGACATCACAGAGGAAAACAAGGCGGCAGCATACGAAGCCATGATTCGTCTGGTAGGCAGACTTAAGTATGTACAGCCTTTCATCATGGGGAAGGACCAGGTATGGCTCACATATCAGCACTATGTCGGCGACGGCGAGGTAACAGAAGATCTCGTAGAGCACATGATACGTGTGTTGACGGTGAGCACAACAAAATTTCACGAAATCATAAACGGAGAAGACAATGACAACTAAAGAACTACTGAAACAGGTATTGGAACAGTGGAAGTTTCCGATACTTGAAGAAAAAGATCATGCCCTGGTATTCCGCTACCAGATGAATTATATTCAGCTTAACGCTATGGACGGGGATAGTCGCTCCGTTGCCGCTACTCTCTCCGGAATATTCACTGCCGAAAACGAACAGGAGCTAAGACTCGGTCTGAAAACCTGCAACGATCTTAACTGGCATCTGCTTCAGGTAAAGCTATATCTCGATGGGGAAAACGATCTGATAATAGCTTCCGAGTTTTTCTACAAGACTGAAGAAGACATGGAACATCTGCTTTTGCTTTCCCTCAAAGCATTGATAACAGGAAAGAAGCAGTTTGTAAAGAAATACAGGGAGTATGTGGAAGAAGAGAAACTGCTCTCCGAACTCAACGAAGAAGAATAACATCTATATCTGAACAGCACGCAAAGACAGCAAATGAAAAATGCTATCTTTGCGTGCTGTATTAAAACTGCCTATGAGTAAAAAAATTACAAGATATGAAAAAGTGCTTTCACTTTTACCTGATACACTTCTGTGGAGCCGGAATGTTGATATAAGTGCAGCAAGAGATTTTTTACTTGAATCTGACAAACTGCCAAGAATATTTCTCGGGTCGGGAGGATCATTATCAGCCGCACAGTTAGCTATGCAACTGTCAGTTGAGAAAGGCATCGTTGCTGCTGCAATGACTCCTTACCAATATGTCTGTAGCGCATGGAGCAAGCTGCCTGCCAAAGTGGTTATAATAAGTGCCGGAGGACGTAATATAGACGCCATAAATGCTTTCAAGACAGCACAGACCAATCCACAGCAAAAAGTAGGAGTAATTATGACTACAGTAGCTACTCCGCTTGAAAGCCTTATGAAGGAAGCAGGTGAAGAAGCCGGATTTATTTATTCCCTGAAACACAGAGACGGTTTTCTGGCTACAAATTCGTTGCTTGCGTTCTACTCACTACTGCTGCGCATTTACCGTGGGGATAAAGTAGAGATAACAGACTGGAGTTTCACCGAAACAATCGGAAAAGAACTAAAAGAATTTATCGACCGTACTTACACACTTGACACCGAAGGCTGGGACCCGCATAACGCAGCCCTCTATGAAGCACGTGAGACCGACAGATTCTATGTGTTGTATTCACCCGACACTATGCCTATAGCTGTAGACCTGGAATCACGGTTCTCAGAAGGGTCTATAGGTTGTGTACAGATTTCCGACTATCGGAATTTTGCTCACGGACGCTTCAACTGGTTTCACCAGCGCAAAGGACAGACAGCTATAATAGCTATCGTATCAAAAGAATCAGCTAAAGTCGCTAACGATATTCTGAAAGAATTGCCTACCGAAATACCGTTGATGCGTCTCGCTACCGACTTAACCGGTTCAAATGCAATCATCGACCTTCTTATAAAGGGAATGCATCTGGCCCGTTACTTAGGACTGCGTTGGGGCCTTGATATAGGAGCACCTGAAGTCGCCGGATTCGGACGTATAATTCATCGTATAGATTTTATAGACTGATACTCCATCAGATTTCATTAGTTTCGCAAATTAGGACCTTAGCTCTACCTTCAAAAAATTTTATGTAATATTTTTCTATAAATTATTGCAATATTAAAAATTACGTATTACATTTGCAGAGGGAAAAATATAATTTCCTGCATCCCCATTTATATTCATCTGACTTACAAGTTTTTGCTCAGAAGAACGATATGGTAGATGGGCAATAATATCACTTTTCACTTATAACCTCCGTAATTCTATGGACAAGAAAAAAATCGTCTTCTTTACCGGGGCCGGTATGAGTCGCGAAAGCGGTTTGCCGGTATTCCGTGGGCCGGAAGGCATCTGGCATCAGCTCGATGTAGAGCGGGTGGCAGCGGCGCGTTCATGGTATTGCGGACGCCGCAGCGACTGTAACCAACGCCGCCAGACGATGCTCGATTTCTTTAATCCCTTACGACGTGCTATAATGGCCCATAGTCCTAATGAAGGACACCGTGTCATAGCGTGTCTCGAAAAAGATTTCGATGTCACCGTCATCACTCAGAACGGCGATGATTATCACACCCGCGCCGGCTCGACAAATGTGATATATTTGCACGGTGAAGCAC
>CAMWKC010000228.1 GCA_947174735.1 uncultured Porphyromonadaceae bacterium | reverse complement strand
GCCCACTATCGTTGCATCTGTGGTATAATCCGAGCTGACCCGCGAGGAGGTAAACTCTTCCCCTGCCTCAATCGACCCTTTCAGAATTGGATAACTAAGCACGAGTTTCTCTGCAAACATCCTTCCTCTGTTATGTCCGATGGAATTGATTACGGAATTTTCATTAAATTCACTGGTCTCTTCTCCCCACACCGTGTTTGTCACCTTACGCCAAAGGTAATCCATATTGAAGTCTATACCCAAGCCTGCTATGTTACCGTTATAATAGATGTTCGCATAATGTTTGGGTAGGGTGTTAGTTCCTGACTGTTGATTCAGATTGAGATTGTCGAGTAGAGTTCCGTCTGAAATGATTGATGTTACCTGTTTGGATGTTTCTTTCCACTTGATGGTTCCATTGGAATAAGACGCACCGATTGAATGACTATCATTGATTAGGTAAGAAATACCGGCTTTTCCGAAAAACTCATTTGAATGCATTATAGTTGCTCCCGAGAGAGTCTCTTTCAACATAACGGAAGAACGGGTTAACATATCCGAAATGCCATTGCTGTAAAACTTTCCTTTTATCAGTCCGAGGTTGCCGAATATCTCTAATCCTCCGCTTCTGAATTTAAGATTAGCCCAGTCTACATTTCTGAAATATTTCTGCCATGCGCCCTGAACACGTATATTTCCGCTGAAGCCTTCGCCTTGCGGCTTTTTTGTACGGATGCGTATAACAGATCTGACGGAAGCATCATATTTAGCACCGGGATTTGTTATTACCTCGATGTTCTTGATATCGGCGGAATTAATCTGAGAAAGCTCACTAAGGTCTCTTAATTCGCGACCGTTTACATAAATTGCAGGCGATCCTTTGCCGAATACCTCGAAGTTCCCGTCACGTCCTAATACCATAGGCACCTGTGTAAGAACATCATTGGCTGTACCGGCATGTTCAAGCTGTGAGCCTGCAACATTGGTAACAAGTGCATCTCCCTTTATAGCAGTGACCGGACGGTTGGATTTTACTACTACCTCACCGAGCATCACAGTTTCCGGCTCAAGAGTGATTACTCCTAAATTACCGGAAGTCGGAACAGCGGCGGTATAGGGTTTATAACCCACAAAAGTGATTTTAGCAGTCAGGTCTCCTTTTGCCTCTGTATTGACTGAGAACTTACCTTCTGCATCTGTTATCGTACCGGTCAGGTAAGTGGAGTCGCAGTACAGAACTACGTTGACGAAGTCGAGCAAAGCGTTGTTTTCACCAACAACCGTACCCTCTATATTTCTGCCGAGGGCCGGAATGACCATCATAATTGCGATGGTAAGAATTGAAAGTTTAGCCTTCATATTTACATCAGTTTTATTTGATTTTCTGACGCAAAATTATGTCTAAACGGATTTTAATTCCAAATATAAATGTCTTAATACAAGAAATGTAATTGTTTGATTATCAGTATCTAAATTTCTTAAAAGTCTTAATATAGCGTTGTCGGGTTTTAATACTCTCTTATCAGGTTAACTGGTATAGACCGTATGGTGCTCATCCTCGACTCCAAGACACGTAGGGAAGTAATACTGCTCATGGAATGTACCGTTAAGCATTAGATAATCTAAATAAAACGGTATAGGTATTTTTGAATGGCACGGTCTACGTTAGAGTTAAATCACTTTATGAGTAAATTTTATCGAGATAAAGTGAAGAAACTACCGAAAATCAATGGTTCGTAAGCTGAAGTGTACTATCTTTGCATTGAATATAGAAGACACCGAAAAATGGCTGTGATATGGAAGAAAGACATTTCCCGGTAGGGATTGAAACATTCTCCGAAATACGTGAGAAAAACTATGTGTATGTTGACAAGACAGAACTAATCCACAGACTTGTCACATCAGGGAAATACTATTTCCTTAGCCGTCCGCGCAGATTCGGTAAAAGCTTGCTGCTGTCTACGATAGAAGCATTCTTTGAGGGGAGAAGAGATCTGTTTAACGGACTTGCCATCACGCGTCATCAACATTCATGGGAGAAACATCCCGTTTTCCATCTCAATTTCGTAAATGCTAATTTGTCTTCCGAAGAAGGGATAAAGGAAAATATTAGTCAACAGATTGAATATTGGGAGAAAGAGTATGGAATAGCTACCAAAGCAATTGAACTACCCCAACGTTTCTATGCTGTAATAAGATTGGCGGTAGAACAGTCCGGTAAAAAAGCGGCAGTACTTATAGATGAGTATGACAAGGCTCTTGTCAGCACCTTCGATAATGAAGAGCTACATAATAAGTTTAAGACGATACTGAAACCCATTTACGGTACTCTTAAGGCAGCCGACCGCTATATATGTTTCGGGTTGATTACCGGAGTGTCGCGTTTCTCGCGGCTGAGTATTTTCAGTGATATCAACAATCTGAGTGATATCTCTCTCGACAACACATACGCCACAATTTGCGGAATCACAGAAGAGGAGATGTTGCGGGATTGTCGGTGTGGTATAGAAAGGCTTTCAGCTACTGCTGAATCTTCTTTTGAAGACACTGTGGCATTGCTAAAGAAAAGTTATGACGGGTATCATTTCACAAGCAAGTGCCCCGACATCTATAACCCATTCAGTCTGTTTTGTGCCTTTGAAAGAGAGGAAATTGGAAATTATTGGTTTGCCACCGGTACACCGACATTTCTTATAGAAAGGCTTCGAAATTCTAATACATATCTTCCGGAGCTGTTTCACTCCGAGGTAGACACTACACAGCTCGCCGATATAGACTACTATAACTCATCACCGATAGCACTGCTGTTCCAGACGGGTTATCTGACTATAAAGGGTTATGATTCCGAGTATAAATCCTATTTTCTTGGCCTGCCGAACCGGGAGGTTGCAAATGGCTTCTTCAAGGAACTCTTGCCTGTATATATGGATGACCGGAATGCTAAGAGTCTTTCTGCAGTCAGAGGATTCTGCCGGCAGGTGAATGCAGGTGATGCCGAGGGATTTATCTCTCACCTCCAGATATTCCTCGCCGACATTCCCTACGATCTCTCCAAGAATAAGCCGGAAGTCTATTTCGAGAATAATATTTATATTATCTTCAAACTGATGGGCTTTACTGTGGAAACTGAATACCGGACATCTGCCGGACGTATTGACCTGCTTGTAAAGACAAAAAGATTTATCTATGTTATCGAACTGAAACTTAACGGTTCTGCTAAAGATGCTCTCGCTCAGATTGAAGAGAAAAATTATGCTCTCCCGTTTGCCACTGATCCACGCACGCTCTTTAAAATCGGAATTTCTTTTTCCAAAGAAACCCGTAACATTGACAGTTGGATAATACGTAAGGGAGAATTTTAGTAATATTAAACTCGATTCATCAGGCTAACTCTGTCCTTAGGAAAACGAGTATATCCTCCTTTTCAGGCACTCCGAGTTTCTTTCTTATAGAAGATTTGCGGACATAGACAGTGGATGTGGTCTGTCCTGTGATTACACTGATTTCTTTAGTCGAGAATCCGGCTATCAGTAACACGATTATCTGTTCTTCTTTATTGCTGAGTACGTCGCCATACCTGTCATGCAGCTTACGGTGAAAGTTTGAATAAAGGTTATCAATCAGCTCGTAGACATTCTGCCAGTTTACGAGCTCACCGTTAGTATCGCCGTCGATTGATGATATTTTGCGAAGCATTTCCCTATTCTGTTCAGTAGGAGTCTCAGCCACCATCTTGATAATTCCGAGCTGTTGCAGCATAGCGCGTCGCATTGCCGGCAAATCAGTGTGATCGGATTGAGAAGTCGTTGAGGCAGATTTATATTCGTCCACCATCTTCTGCATAGTCTCGATACGTTCTTCATTCTCACGCTCGCGTTGGCGGCGGATTCTGATAATCCATGCTGCTCCTGTCAGCAATAATATAGCCACAATGCTGATTATAAGTATTATCACCGTCTTGTGTTCGCTTTCTACCTTTAGAGCTAAAGCGCGGTTGTGTTGCTGCAATGCACTTCGTTCCGTTTCCCATTGTGATGCTTTCAGCTGGTTGAGGTACTCACGCTGGCGATTTATAAGACCGTTGACATGTCTGAGTTTAACACGTCCTGTTTGTTTGAAATCAATTATGGTATTTAGTAAGTTACTGTAGCTGCGGTAATAGGGCTCATCGTCATTTCTCAATTTTACGGCAAAGCTTTCGGCGACGGCAAGCTCTTGGGGTGAACGGTGA
>CAMWKC010000227.1 GCA_947174735.1 uncultured Porphyromonadaceae bacterium | reverse complement strand
ACTCGTTACTGTACACCTCAACTATTTTTGTGTTACATGACAGTACCTCATAACATCATAATAGCTGATGCCGGAGGCACCAAAACAGATTGGATAATGCTCACCTCTCCCTCCGATTATTCTCCTCTATCTTTTAGAGGAGAAAGCCTCAATATTCTTCAGCTTACACCTGAAGATATAAGGAACAGATTGTCATGTATACCATTCACCTGTCAGAATCCGGAAATATACTTTTACGGTGCAGGATGTGCCACACCTCAACTGTGTGATGATATGTACAGACATCTGGCATATAGATGGCCTGCAGCATACCATATTGAAGTAGCTTCCGATCTTATAGCCTCTGGTCGGGCCCTGTTTGGAGACGCAGAAGGATTAGCTTGTATCTTGGGGACAGGCTCCAATTCCGGTTTTTTTATCGGTGGCAAGCTAAAACAACGTGTCCCATCATTGGGCTTCATTTTAGGTGACGAAGGAAGCGGAGCCTCATTAGGACGGCGGCTCATAGCCGATTTTCTTAAAGGCATTCTTTATCCCGACCTTTCCCGACGTTTCACGCATGCTTATGGATTAAGTCTTGATGAAGTATTACAACGTGTCTATCGTACTGAAGCTCCGGCTGCTTTTTTGGCCAGTGTAGTGCCCTTTCTAACACAGAATATAACGGACCCTCAGATAAGTGTTCTGATAGCATCTGAATTTGACCGTTTTTTCGAACGCAACATTCGTCTTTACAATCTGACACCGAATACTCCTATAGGTTTTACAGGTGGCATCGCCTCAACTTTCAACAAAGCACTATGCGAGGCAGCTCTCCGACACGGATACACTATAGACCGTATATTATCAACCCCCCTATCGGGACTTATAACTTATCATACACGCTTTCATGACAATGTTTAAATCTGTTTTGAAATATATTCTCTTAGCTGGTCTTCTTAACACTACGGCCTCAGTTTATGCTGAACAGCGTAATGAATATTGGCGACAGAAAGTGAGCCTTTTCGAACTTCTGCCAATTTCATCTGAAGATATAGTAATGCTCGGCAATTCCATAACTGATGGCGGTGAATGGACAGAATTGCTCGGACGTGATAATGTTAAGAACCGAGGTATTTCGGCTGATGTAATATCTGGTGTGGAAGAACGTCTCAGTCAGGTTACAGGTGGACACCCGGATAAGATTTTTCTTCTTATAGGTATAAACGATATTTCGCACGGTCATTCAGCCAGCGAACTCGCACGCAGGTACGAACATTTACTCAAAAAGATAGTTGCAGACTCACCCGATACCAAAATCTATATTCAATCGGTAATGCCTATTAACAACTCATTCGGACGTTATAAAAATCTGACTGGTAAAGAAAAGGTAGTAACACAGCTTAATACTCTTCTCAAAGAGCTCGCACCGGCATACAATGCCGTTTGGATTGATTTATGGCCTGCTTTAGCTGATTCTCAGGGAAGGCTTAGAAAAGACTTTACTAATGACGGTCTGCATCTTACAGGCAAAGGCTATAAAGCCTGGGCTGAAACTATACTACCTTTTATAGACCAATAATATCCAACTGCTCGAATAATCATCATGAAACATTTCATAACGCTTTCTCTCCTGCTTATGCTTGCTGATACACCGTTGGTCATACAGGCGCAGAACCAACAACCGGTTCAGACAATAATAGAAATAGAACCTCTGTTTCAATATCCGTCGGCACCTGAAGAACTGGAAGGTATACAGGCAAAGAGCGCATGGCTTATGCAACACTTCTGGGACTCTTTCGATTTTAAAAATAAAAACACAGTTGATCAGACTGCTCTTAATCATGCTTTCAAAATCTATACTGTTCCCATGAGATGGGCCCCTAAGGAAGATGTTATAGCCTCTACCGAGCGTATTCTTAAACTTCTTGAGAAAAATCCGACACTACAGCTTCAATTCACTAAAGCTGCGGAAGAGAATCTTTACGGACCCAGAGCCGAAGCATGGATAGATGAAATCTATGTGCTTTATCTTAAAGGTATAATACGTAATAAAAAAATTACTGATATACGCAAAGCTCGGTATCTTGACCAACTTAAGACTCTCGAAGCGTCAGCAATTGGAAATACTGCCCCACGGTTTACGTTCACCGATATATACGGTAACGACGGTCAATACTTCCCGATGTCAACTTTCACAATTATTGAATTCGGTGATCCGGATTGTGATGACTGCCGTATGTCCCGTCTGAAAATGGAAGCCAACGCCTCACTTTCCAATCTTATAAATCAGGGTAAAGTAAACATACTTTTTATTATCCCTGATGCTGACGATACATGGACTGCTAAAGTAGCTGACTATCCGAGAAAATGGACTGTAGGAGCTTCTGCTGATGCAGGAGATGTCTATGATCTCCGTAACGTGCCATCATTCTATGTGATAGACACTGATGGCAAAATTCTTCTCAAGAATATAACCGTACAACAGGCTATTCAGGCTGCTAACGAACGATTTGCCAAACCATAATAATATGAAATCTCTACCCCGACTGCTAAAACAGTTCTACATACGCACTACAGGTTACAGTTATACAAATCTCGGACGCCTGTTTCTCCGTCTGTTTCTGGGTATAATGCTCATACAGTTCGGTGTACGCCAATTAGTACGTTTTCTCGAATTACGATACGCTTTTCCTCCCGTATTCGGTATGGATTCTGAAACGTCACTGATTGTTATGATTGTCATAGAACTTGTATGCTCTTTGTTCATAATGGCTGGCTTTCTGACACGTGTCATGATAATGCCCCCTTTTGTAGCAATGATTATAGCCGAATACTATCAACTTCATGACTATGTTAGCGAAGCTCCTTATATGCTTGACTGGCAGCAGCAAGGTTATCTCCCTATTATGTTTTTGGGAATATTCTTCTTTATGTTACTGGTAGGACCGGGCAAGATTTCGTGTGATTATTTTCTTTCGTTACATTTTATTCATTCTGATAATCAGAGTGAATCCGAACTGGAAGAAGTATGAAGATAGCTGTATTGATTTCAGGTGGTGTTGACAGTGCGGTAGTGGTTGATATTCTAAAGCGTCAGGGCCATGAGCTTCACCTGTTCTATATACGCATTGGAATGGACAACGGTGAAGGCGATTGTTCAGCCGAAGAAGATATAGAAATGTGTACACTGATTGCACACCGATACCAGCTTCCTTTAGAGGTTGTTTCACTCCATGAGGAATATTGGGACCATGTTATGCGGTATACTCTTAATACTGTAAGCAAAGGTCTGACACCTCATCCTGATATGATGTGTAATAAGATTATCAAATTCGGCTTTTTCGAACAACGCTGGGGGCATCTGTTCGACAAAGTAGCTACAGGTCACTATGCAGGTATTGAGGAAAATCAAGGTATCTTTTATTTGACTACAGCTGCAGACCCGGTCAAGGACCAGACCGATTTCCTGGCACAAATATCCCAGAAACAGTTGTCTCACCTTCTTTTCCCGCTTGGAAAACTCACAAAAGCTGAGGTCCGTCAGATTGCCGAACAGGCTGGACTACCTAATGCAAACCGTAAGGATTCACAAGGTATCTGTTTCCTCGGTAAAATCAATTATGCCGATTTTATCGAACGCCATCTCGGCACACGCTCGGGCCCGGTTATAGAGATAGAGACCGGAAGAAAGATAGGCACACATAAAGGCTTCTGGTTCTATACTATAGGCCAGCGTAAAGGTCTGGGTCTTGGCGGAGGACCATGGTTTGTGGTAAGAAAAAATACTCGCGATAATGTCATTTATGTCTCGCATGGTTACGAGACGCCACAACAATATGGCAGAGTTATTGATCTTCAGCAGCTACACTGGATTTCAGGCCGCCCCAATATGATTGATGACTCACTTAAGGTCTGCTTTAAGAACCGACACATGCCGGGATTTATCAATGGGACATTTCGTTTCAGCAATAACGAAGATGCAGCGACTCTGTTCTCCGAGTCAGATGTACAAGGTGTGGCGCCCGGGCAGTTTGTCATTCTATATACTACAGACAGACGTATATGCCTCGGATCAGCATTGATTGTCGCACCCGAGAAACCCCGCAGACATTAATTAAATAAGTAGCTTTTAAAAATTAATGAATAAAGATTCAAAGGGCGTACCTGAAAAAGATATATCATTTAATTTTTAAGAGCTACTTATAAATAAAACCACTCTCTGTTATATTTATCTC
>CAMWKC010000226.1 GCA_947174735.1 uncultured Porphyromonadaceae bacterium | reverse complement strand
ACTCTGTACAGTCTCTACATAGTCAATAAGGAAAGGGGCTTTAGCCATTTCCCATGCTATTGAGGCAGCCGGGAAAGAACCCCATTTTCTATCAGCACCGAATTTAGTCGAACCTTCATGACGTATCGAAGCTGAACCGATAATCATACCGCGCCATGAATAATTGACACGGCCGAAGAATCCGACAAGTGTCGACTGGCTCTTACCGCCATACATCTGAGCCTTGCCGTCGCCAAGCCATGAACCCGAGCCGATACCGTTCCAAAGCGGTTTATCAAATGTGAAATTATTGTTCTGCATGAACATCTGTTCCCAGTCTGAACGCTCAAAGGAATAACCACCGACAACTTTTACGTCATGATCACCGTTCTGGAATCCATAGTTACCAATCCACTCCAGACGGTTAGTCCACCATTTCTGATAGTGCATGGAGGCACGGCCTGCATAGCCGCCCCAGTAGGATTCACCTGAAGTTGTAGGAGTATAGTAATCGCTCTTCAAATCGTTATAGTTATGCGAATATGACAGTGTGGTGCTTACGTTATGATGATCGTTGTGCCAGATGTCATATTTTATGTCAGCCGTACCGAGCAGATAGGTACGGTTACCCTGTGAAGTATTTACTTTAAGTTGTTGTACAGGATTCTTTATATCAGTCGGTGATGTAGGCTGATAATATGACCCGTCTGCGTTATAGACCGGAATGGTCGGGTTCATACCGAGAGCAGTATCGAACATTCCGTCGTCTCCCCAGTCTTCCTTTACTTTACGGGCATTAATCGAAGCCGTTATGCGTAGGTGTTTATCAAGTGCGTTAGCCGAGACCGCAGCACGGCCGCCGTATTCCTCACGCCCGCTCACTATATCAAGACCATTGGCTTTTTTCCAGTTGACTGATGCAGTATAGTAGCCGCCGTTGGCAAGAGAGCCATCAATAGCCAGATATTGGTTTGTACTGTATGAGTTTTTGCGTGTGATAAGGTCATACCAGTCAGTGCTGGCACCGTAATCGTTACCGCGACGAGCAAGACGCCATTCATAAGGTGAGAGCACTTCAGGTTTGTCTTTTGCAAAGGCCAGTGCACCGTAAGAGTCGTATGTTATCACCGGCAGACCAGGTTCACCAGTACCTTTCTTTGTAGTTATGAGAATTACGCCGTTAGCACCGCGTGTACCATATATAGCTGCTGAAGCCGCATCCTTAAGAACAGACATTGATTCTATATCCTGCGGTGCGAGAGTACGTATATCGCCGCCGGCCACACCGTCTATTACAATCAGAGGTCCGTTACCGGCACTGAGTGAGGTAGCACCGCGTACCTGTAAGTCTGCTCCGGCGTTAGGATTGGCTGAGGCTGTACTTGATACATTAAGACCGGCCACCTTACCTGTAAGCATTTCCATAGGACTGTTCATGGCACCTTTCTGGAAATCGTCACGGTTAACCTGTACTATCGAACTTGAAACTTCCTTACGACTTAACGAGCCGTAGCCTACTACAACAACTTCGTCAAGAAGCTCATCGTCTTCTTGCATCATAACGTCGATAACCGTACGTCCTTTGACGGCCTCTTCGACTGCCTGAAAGCCTACGTAGCTAAAAATCAGGGTAGCGTCCGGAGCGATATCGGCAAGGGTGTACTTGCCGTCCATATCGGTTGCTGCACCGTGTTTCTGGTCACCTTTGACCGAAACACTGACACCAATCAGCACCTCGCCTGTGGGGTCGGTAACTGTGCCGGAAACTTTTAATAACTGCGCCGATACCGTCGGGGCAGCCACAAGCGCCAATGTCCATAACACTGTAAGGACACAGACTCTTAAATTCCATGCTGTTCTGTCCATTAGATAAGTATTGATTTTATGTTGATGACTATTGAAGCCGGGTTAACAGTACGGTTGCAAAGTTCGATAACCTTTCTGTCATAGTCAAGTCAATCAAACTAAAATCTAAACTTATCAAATAATTAACTTTCTTTAAATCAATAATAACTCTTTAGTAACACCTATAAAAATCAATACTTTAATCAGACTGGTTAAGGCTCGTATCGTTCTTTTCCTAAGTAATATTCTTCACTTCAGCTTCAAAATCGGAAGGGTTTACAGCACGTTTTTTCATCTTTGACCGATAGGTGTAGACTGTCGAAATAGAGCAGCGTAAAAACTGTGCTATCTGACCGCTGTCATCAATACCGATTCTTATAAGTGCAAAGAGTCGTAGCTCGGTATTAAGTATTTCACCGCTTTTCAGAATGACTCTTTCCTCAGGCTTCAGGAGAGCATTGAACTTATCGACAAATGATGGATAGATATTTAGTATAGCCTCGTCAAACTTACCATAGAAATTCTTTAACAGTTCGTCGCCGGCTTCCGACGATTCAAGTTTCTTCATAAGCGCTGTACGGCTGCCTCCCTGAGCGGCTATAACCCGTAAGGATTGCTGATAATGCTGAAGTGCGGAGATGGCCGAAGAACAGTATTCCATAAAGAGTCCGGCATATTGCTCTTTAGTGCGGTTATATTCACAGAGTTCGTTGTTCTTCTGCTCAAGGGCGGTATTAACTTCTCTGAGCTGAACTGACATTGTACTCAGTTCCTCATTTGCACGGTTTACCTTTTCGTTTGCTTTATGCAGACTTTTATATTGTCTGAGCATAAATATAAGAGCGAGTATAAGAAATACTGACAGTACACTGCTTACCCATACCATTATGCGCAGACGCCTTGTTAAGCGATTCTGTAATAATGTATACGCTTCGTCAATGACCGGTAGCATCTTGCTTGACTGCGCATTACGCATAAGTGCTGAATAGAAATTAGCATCTGCTATACTCTTTTTCAGATAACGGTTTGCACGCTCTACGTCGCCATCTTCAAACATGACTGTAGCTACCTCGCGGAAAGACATGTTTTCCTTTACTGCACCTCGGACATCTGATATTGCGCTCAATACCAGATAACGTTTATACTCATCTTCGTATCCGGCAGTCTTATATATGTAAGCGAGAGTCGATGCCAGAATAGAATATTCTCTTGTGCCTGAAGGATATTCCGAAAGGTGGCGTAACAGTTCGTCTATGGCTTCCTGTGATTTACCTTCACGGGCTTTCTGCGCCGTTACGTACACTGTATGATTAAACGAATCAGGACTTGCTACATGTCTGAGTGAATCGGCATACAATGTACGGTGCTGTACGTATTCAAGTGCTGTCTCATGTTCATCAGTGTACTCACTCAGGTACTGATAAATAGCACAGCATGTAGAGTAGTAAGGTTCAAGAAGAGCAGGAGTAATGGAGTCACGCGGAATACTCTGTATGATTAAGAGAGCATCTGAGAATAGTCCGGCATGTGCGAATATATCGGCACGTTTTATCATAAGACGTGTGTATTCACCCGGTATTGATTTTATATCCGGCCGATGTAGATTATAGCTTACATAATACAGTGCTGAGTCAGCATTATAGGCCTCAAATTCAGCTATAAGATTATTGATTATCGCTGTCCGCTGCCGGCTGTCAGGGGTCAGATCGTATGCTTTGCGTAACTGGATTATACGTTTATCCTTTATATTCTCATATTCATCACTTTTAGCTATCTCAGCGTCAAGTTCTTCATACAAGACTTTCAAATCTGAATTGTTAGCGTAAGCCGGTCTGCTACAGGCAAGCAGCAACACACATAACACAAGATATATAAAGGACTTCATGAGCAACAGAAGTTAAAGTGGTATTTAATCTGTGATTCCCGGCTTTCCGTATCCTCTTTTTATTTAACATGTATCGGATACAGAAACTATCGGAGCTTAAAATTATATTTTATCTACTGAACTACCAAATATCAGCAATAAAGATTATGTGTTTTGAGATAAACAAAAGGCAGACGTCTTTCACAAGAAGTCTGCCACATGCGAATCAAATTGAATGTAAAATCTAATATTTCTACAAACCTAACATAAACGATTTATTTAGTCTGTCAGGCAGACCTCCCTCGCGGGGGATCGTGCATTATAACCTAAACTAACTTTACCTAAAACCAACCTTTTTTATCTTTATCCTACACTATTTTTTTCTTTGTCTGAAGACCAAAGAAAAACAGTTTTGGCTGTAGTAACTTATTTTGTGCAAAGGTATAGCAGACGGAGATATTTTCCAAGTATTATAGTTCTAAAATTGTTCAAATATAAATATATAAAAATATATACATTTGATAATCAATTATATTAATATAATTAAATATAACTG
>CAMWKC010000225.1 GCA_947174735.1 uncultured Porphyromonadaceae bacterium | reverse complement strand
TCCTTATTTTCCGCTGCGCGAAGCTGGTTCCCGCCCGGAGCTCTGCTCCGCAAGTTAGTTATCTTTGAATAGTTGTGGGAGAAATTCAGTCAGATATATACGCCAGTTTTTCCATATATGTCCGTCAGGGCTTTCACGATACACATACTTGTAACCGTGTTCATCAAGATACTTTCTATATTCTTTGTTAGCGTCATATAAAAAATCCTTATCTCCTATGGCTATCCAATACAATTGCGGAGCATCGGCAAACTGTCTCTTCAGCTTCTCATCCATATTGTCATATACCGCCGACACCGCTCCGTCATGAGGCAATATAGCAGCCGAAAACAGACCCACATAATCAAACATATCGGGATACTGTTTCGAGATATGCAACGAGTGAAAACCACCCATTGACAGACCGGCTATGGCACGGTGCTCTTTATCGGCTATAGTACGATAATTTGAATCAATATAGTTAACCACATCGGGAAAGTGCCGTTCAAAAGTACCATCCATTGTCTTGGGTAACTGAGTTGTCGGTGGTGTAAAACCCAGACTTGTCTCGCCCGGAGCACCCTCCATAGCGACATTTCCGTTGGTCATAACCACTATCATAGGCTCCACCTCACCTCGGGCAATCATATTATCAAGAACCTGTGTAGCTCGCCCAAGTTCCGACCATGCGTTCTCATCACCACCCATACCGTGCAGCAGATAGAACACCGGATAGCGCCGGTCATTCTTCTCATATCCGGCTGGTGTATATACAGTCATACGGCGATCTGTGCCTAATGTAGGACTATCATACCATACTTTCGATACTGTACCGTGAGGAACATCGTTAATTTTATAATAATCAGCATAATCACCGTCTATAAGAAAAACGTTGGTTATGCTGGCAATATCGCGTATCTGAAATACATTTGAAGGGTCCGGCATCTTCACTCCGTCAACAAGAAATGTATAGCTATAAAGCTCGGGCGACAACGAGGCTGACGTAAATTCCCACACACCGTCGGCATTTTTAACCATGTCGGCTATTCCGGGAGCATCAAATTTGCCGTATGGAGTATCCATCAATTGAGTCGGTAAAAAATCACCCGTTACCTGCACACTTTCGGCATTAGGAGCCACCATTCTGAAAGTCACTGAGTTGTTGGAATGTGTTTCAGGGGAAATAATCTGCGGGCCGCCCCACAGCGCTTGCTGTGCACCAGAAGTAAATACCGTAAGTGCAGTTCCGATAAATAAAATAAGCTTCTTCATGTATGATCAGAAATTATAAAAATATTATTGTAAAAATTACTCCTTCCGTAAAGGCTTATTCCTCTGCGGAAGGAACGGAAGTTATACCTGTTTATCTATCAGATATTGGGAGTATTCCAAACTTTGGTAGCCGAACAGGTAGCTTTGGTTTTGAGAGAGCCTACGGTAAATTCAAATTCACCGGCTTCAAGAGTCCAGCGGTTGTCATAGTTCACAAACGCGTTGTCATAGTTCACAAACGCAAGGTCACTTGCAGCAATCAAAAATTCGATCTTTTTACTCTCACCGGGTTTAAGATTGATTTTATCAAATCCGCGTACACGGTAAGCATCAGAATTCTCTCCACGTGAGGCGGCTGCCACAGCACGGTCTATACGCACATTGACCTCTTTCTCCCACTGTCCGAAATCCTCGACATAGTCCATACCTTCTTCTAAGATTACATTAGCTGTACCGAATTCCTGACACATAGCCTCATAAATAGTATTATACTGTTCATGGAACATCGGATTATTAGTACCTTGCCACGTATAAGACCAACCTCCGTTAAGACAGCGCATCGAATTGGCATTAGGCCCTGTCACTAATATACGCTTGCCGGCGCCCAGCGGCAGTACACCCTTATTATTCTTCAGCAGCACTTCACTCTGTACAGCCAGCTCCAGAGCCTTATTTGCAAATTCAGTCGACCCTAACAGAGGATAATCCTTATAGAATGTATTAGGAGTCTCAAAAAGACCGAGACGCAGCTTGAAACGTATTATACGACTTACGGCATCATCAATACGGCTCATAGGAACCTTACCTTCATCGACCAGTTCCTTCAGCAGCGTACAGAACTCCACATCATTCGGTGTCATTGACATATCAATACCGGCATTTATGGCCTTCTCAATAGCCTCCTTATAATCGGCAGCCACCTTATCACGTTTCCATACATTGTGGATGTCAGCCCAGTCGGTCACAATCAGACCGTCCCAGTTAAGCTGTTCCTTCAGCCATACTGTCAGAAGTTCATGGTTGACATGCATAGGTATACCGTTGTTGAGTGCTGAGTTTACCATCACCGACAGAGCACCGGCCTGAATAGCAGCTTTATACGGAGCAAAATATTTCTCTCTCATGTCGATCATGTTAACTGAAGAAGGCGTGCGGTCCTGTCCCGACACAGGATTACCATAAGCCATATAATGCTTCAGACAGGCACCCACATTTTTAGGACCGAGATGATTGTTGTCATCACCCTGATAACCCTTTACCATCTCAACAGCCATAACACTGTTAATGTACGGATCCTCACCGAAACTCTCCCATATACGACTCCAGGCCTGATTACGCCCGAGATCCATGACGGGATTATACACCCAGGGGATATTACAGGCACGGGCCTCGTAGGCCGTTATTATAGCTCCTTCACGCACAAGTTCGCGATTGAGCGAAGCAGCCATATTGATTTCCTGTGGAAATAAAGTGCCGCCCTGCGTATAAGTCGAACCATGATTCTGGTCAACACCATACACATCAGGGATGCCGATATATTTCATCGACGCCATCTGAATACCCTCGATAATTCGGCACCACGTTTCAGGAGTCTGAGCCATACCCATCGGTACATTAAGTACTGAACCGACTTTATACTCACCGATTACTTTATTGACCTTGGCAGTGTCAAGCACAACCTGGCCGTTGACCAGCGAATCACACTGCACCTCATCGATGGTCACCTCACACATCTGCCCGACCTTCTCCTCAAGGCTAAGACCGGAAACGATTTTCTTTACCTGCGACTCAAGGTCGGAATCATAAGCCACCGCAGGTGTCCCCTGCTGCGAAGATCTGTTACCGCAAGCCACTGCAAGAAAAGCAAGCGAAGCGATAAAAAAGTTTTTCAGCATAATGGTTCTGTATTTCTTTGGTTAGTGTTATTAATGTTTTTTATACAGCGCTAAATTATAAAAAATATCAACCCGTATTGTCAGCGTGAGATAATAAGTAAATATCAACGCAATACTAAACATCACACATAATTGATTACCAAATCTTTAATTCTATTCATTCCGACAAGTGAAGTAAACCGTATCCATACCTTCCGTCACTTCTCCTAAGGTAAATATCAGTATAGCGGGCATTATAGTGAGACGACTATTGATACTAGCACCCAACTGAGACATAACTTCTATGCCCTCAAAAAAGGGTTTTAAAGGAGTTCCAACTTTATTGATGAAATCAAACAGTTCGACAAAACGATTTTTAAGAGACTGGGCAGCTGCCTCACCCGTCTTTGACATGTCTTCAGAGGCGGCATACATAGTGCCGGCAGAATTTTTCATTTCCGCCACATTTGAACCGAACTTAGAGGCTAATTCCCCGTTTAAAGGTATAAGAGCACGCAAAGCCTCGGCACTACCGAAAAGTTTCGCATAGACCTCCTGTTCGAGAACTCCGCTGCTTGCGGAATAAGCTTTTACACTCGCGTCCAGACTCGACAGAAACTGTTGGAAGCCTCCGGCTGCTTTAACGGCCGCAGCATCAAACTGCACACCCATCTGAGCAGCTATCTTGACAGCCTCGCTACTCGGTTTGACAAGAGCTGTCATAACAGCGGCTAACTGTGTAGCAACCTCAGCAGTGTTACCCAATACACCCGTAAAAAAGAGGAGCTTCCTGACAGAGCTGACTTAAATGGCTCCATACCCTGTGCCAGCTGGCTGAAATTAATAACCGAACGGTTCAGATTCTGTGCCTGTGTAACGGTAGCTGACAGAGCTCTGCGGAGATCCTCCGCGTTCATGACAAGATTCCGGAAACCATCGGCTCCGTTCTCAAATTTAAAACCAATACTAATCGTTCTGTTCGACATGGATTTTTTATATTCTACAGTATCCGTAGGTTATTTCGTCATGTGGATTATCTGTATGGGCATTATGCTTATTTTAGGTGTAGGAGGTTTTTTCGGGCTCCTCTATCAGATTGTAAAAGGAACCCGGGCAGTCATAGATGCACTG
>CAMWKC010000224.1 GCA_947174735.1 uncultured Porphyromonadaceae bacterium | reverse complement strand
GGTCCGATGTTCCGTTGGCCTGTCGGCACATATATCAACAATCAGCGTTTCTCACACATTATGATGGCTGTAGAGACTACAGTTGACAAAAACGGTACGACAGTCAAGCTCTTTAACGGCACACCTGAAGAGGAAAAGGCCCTTGAAAAGAGCTATGAGCATCTTTGCCAGCTACGTGACGAAGTTATCAGTATGGGTGTAATGCCACCTATTGATAAGTGGAAAGAACTTAATCCCTATCTTGACGAGATAGTATATTGATACTTTCGACAGAGAGTACACAGAACAATACATAAACTCTGTTATTAAAAGACCTCTGCTGCTACGCCACGGCGTATGCACAGTAATTAAGACTCTGGCGGTGTCTACCGTCAGAGTCTTAATTTTTCAGAACCTCTGTAAATGAAACATCAGTAACAGAAGCAGAGCAAATGTGGCCAGATATTGATTTATGAGGCAGAGAAAGCTATATGTCGCGGATTTTTTGTAAATTTGCCGATTAATAAAGATAAACACGAACCGGGAAACCGGCAAAAAGATTATATCCCCATTTAAAGATAAAGATGGCAAAACAGGAAGACGTCTTCAAGACGATTGTGGCTCACGCCAAGGAATACGGCTTCGTATTTCAGTCAAGCGAGATATACGACGGTCTGTCGGCAGTGTACGACTACGGCCAGAACGGTGTGGAACTCAAAAACAATATCAAACGCTACTGGTGGGAGTCGATGACTATGCTCCACGACAATATCGTGGGTATAGACTCGGCTATCTTCATGCACCCTACCATCTGGAAAGCTTCGGGTCATGTAGATGCCTTCAATGACCCTCTGATTGATAATAAGGACTCAAAGAAACGCTATCGTGCCGATGTACTTATCGAAGACGAGATAGCCAAATTTGACGATAAGATAAACAAAGAGGTAGCCAAGGCTGCCAAAAGATTCGGCGAGTCATTCGATGAGGAGATGTTTCGCAAGACAAATCCACGTGTGCTCGAACACCAGGCCAAACGCGACGCCCTGCACGAGCGTTTCGCAAAGGCTATGAATGACAATGACCTTGCCGAGTTGCGACAGATTATTATCGATCAGGAAATAGTATGTCCAATCAGCGGCACACGTAACTGGACCGATGTACGTCAGTTCAATCTTATGTTCAAGACTGAAATGGGCTCAACAGCCGACGGAGCCATGAATGTATATCTGCGTCCGGAGACAGCACAGGGTATATTTGTAAACTACCTCAATGTACAGAAGACAGGCCGTATGCGTATACCCTTCGGTATAGCTCAGATAGGCAAAGCATTCCGCAATGAGATTGTAGCACGTCAGTTCATATTCCGTATGCGTGAGTTCGAGCAGATGGAAATGCAATTCTTCGTGCGTCCCGGCGAGGAAATGCACTACTTTGACTACTGGCGCCAGTGGCGTATGCGCTGGCACAAGGCACTCGGCATGGGAGACAGCAAATACCGCTTCCATGACCATGAGAAACTGGCCCACTATGCTAACGCTGCCACCGACATCGAATTTGAGATGCCGTTTGGCTTCAAAGAGGTTGAAGGCATACACTCACGTACAGATTTTGACCTCTCGCAGCATGAGAAATATTCAGGCAAGAAGATTCAGTACTTCGACCCCGAACTTAACAAGAGCTATACCCCCTACGTCATAGAAACCTCGATAGGTGTAGACCGTATGTTCCTGAGCGTATTCTGCAGTTGTTACGAAGATCAGGACCTCGGCAATGGCGATCGCCGTGTAGTGCTCCACTTCCCTGCTCCGTTAGCTCCGGTAAAATGTGCCGTACTGCCGCTGGTTAAGAAAGACGGTCTGCCAGAGAAAGCCCGTGAGATACAGCATCGTCTTCGCTTCGATTTCACCTGCCAGTATGATGAGAAAGACTCTATCGGCAAGCGTTACCGCCGTCAGGACGCTATAGGCACACCCTATTGTGTTACTGTGGACCATCAGACCCTCGAAGACAACACCGTGACACTGCGTCACCGTGACACAATGGAACAGAAACGTGTAGCTATTGACGAGCTTGAAGGTATGTTGGCCGCAGAAGTAAGCCTTAACTCACTTCTGCGTAAGCTGCTCTGAATCAGTAATAACTTCAAACCCTAAGATTATGCGTAAACTGATAACACGTCTCATGGTGTGCTTAGCTGCTCTGTTAGGTGCCGGTACCCTGAGTTCATGCAATTATAATTCACTCGTAGACAAGCAACAGACCGTAGACCAGTCATGGGCACAGGTCGAAAACCAGTACCAGCGCCGCGCTGATCTCATACCTAACCTTGTCAACACTGTCAAGGGATATGCAGCCCATGAGAGCGCAACTTTAGAAAAAGTAACTTTAGCACGTGCCAAGGCTACGTCGATAACTATTGATGTCGATGATCTCAACGAAGAAACGTTAGCTAAGTATCAGGAAGCACAGAGCGAACTTTCATCAGCTCTCAAGTCTCTGCTTGCCGTAACCGAGGCATACCCTGACCTGAAAGCCAATGAGAACTTCATGAATCTTCAGACACAGCTTGAAGGTACTGAAAACCGTATAGCCACCGAACGTATGCGTTACACTGAAGCTGTAAAGGACTATAATACGACTATAAAGCAGTTCCCAACGATGATCTACGCCGGTTGGCTCGGCTTTAAGCCGAAACCGCAGTTTAAGGCTGACGCCGGTGCTCAAAAGCTCCCGAAGTCCAGTTCTGACATTGCACCTTAAACACCTCAATATGCGCTCTTGCTCCGGCAAGGGCGCATTAACCTAAACACACGAAATGAAAAAAGCAATCTGTTTTCTCGCTACACTGCCGATGCTGTTCGCTACCTCATGCTTAGATGACAACGAAACAAACTATGCAGAGTGGAAAGAGAAAAACGAGAAATATGTTACTCTATGTGCGGACTCAACCTCAGGTGGAGTAAAAATATATGAGAAGGTCATACCGACTTGGGCACCTAACGCCTTTGTGCTTATGAAATGGCATAATAACCGTCTGCTTACGGCTTCTAATCTTATACCTCTTGATAATTCTACAGTAGATGTGAAATACTGTCTGCGCAATGTTGAAGGTAATGTACTCGAGTCGTCATACGCTTCAACCACATACGGCGATAGTATATACCGTACAAGACCTAACGTCAATATAATAGGCTTCTGGGTCGGACTGACTAACATGCACGTAGGCGATTCGGTCACGATGGTTATCCCGTATCAGGCAGGCTACGGAAGTGCCTCACAAGGTTCGGTACTACCCTTCTCGACTCTGATTTACGACGTAAAGCTTAAGAGCATATACCGTTACGAAACACCCAACGACTGATACCATGAAACAGACATCTCTATTGCTGTCGGGATTCCTCATCCTTTCGGCTGCCTCGGCCGTCTCCGGAGCTCCCCACACAATACGGAATTACAAACAGGCCCCCGAACAGACATTGCGTTTGCCCGCAGTAGACACAACCGATACCCGGCACAAATTCCGCAATTCAGCCCTACTGAAAGCCCGGCGTCCTTTTCTGCCTTTCGAGACACAGGACTGGACTACAGTAGCTGCCGACACAGCGGGACTGTTAAGTTTTCCAAAAGCGGATCGCGACGCCATACTACGTACATTCAAGACAAATCTGCGCGCACACCGTTACGCACGCGGTAAAATGGTATTGAAATCAAACGTACCGGCGGAAGTACGTCTCGGGGGCAACACAGTAATCACCCGCGAAACGGCTGATTCCACTTCCTCACCCTCCGAAAGCGCTGTCACTTTCATGCCTGAGGTTGATTACGAAGTGCAGGTTAATCTTCTCACAATGCCTTCCGACCCTTCAACACCGGAGTTCAGTCTGAGATTTGTGCCCGATGCTGAATTTGAATCGGTAGATATTGCCGAAGGTCCAGACATGAAACGTCGGTTTGAAATCGAAGATATAAATCATGGTCCCCGTGTATCATCTACCGATCTTTCTCCTGACGGGCGTTATTTAATCACCCGTTACTTTGAGGTACTTGACGCTACACATACACGCTTCTGGGCAACCCTGCAAGAGACGGCTACCGGACGTATTATAAACCCCAATCTCGATACCGACTATAACTGGATGCCACGCGGCAACCGTCTGTATCGTTGCGTTGATATGCTCAAAGACCGTTATGACATATATGTATTTGATGTCGATAAAAGCACCGATTCACTATTTGCCCGCAATGTACCGTCACGGTCATTCAGCTGGAGCCCGGACGAATCCTACATCATATATTAT
>CAMWKC010000223.1 GCA_947174735.1 uncultured Porphyromonadaceae bacterium | reverse complement strand
AGTCCGTATTCTTCATTAATATTCTCTATTTCGGCACGTCCCGCAATTTCATAGGTACCATCGGGGAGCAAACGAACAAGAGTGCGTTTACGGTCATGTTCATCTTCAATTTCACCGAATATTTCTTCCACAAGATCCTCAAGAGTCACAAGACCTGCCGTGCCTCCGAACTCATCAATAACAATAACAAGCGAGCGTTTCTCCGCCATCATACGGCGCATCATCTTCTGAGCCAACATTGTGACCGGAGTAAATATAACAGGCTTCAGTTTACGACGCCAGTCGGAACCGGGGCTGAACATCTCGGAGATATGTATGTAACCTACAACATCGTCTATATCTTCACGGTAAACAACAATCTTGGACAGACCCGTAGATATGAAAAGCTGTATCAGTTGTTCGCGTGTAGTACCGTCAAGAGCTACAGCCACCATCTCATTGCGTGGTATCATACAATCGCCTATCTGAGTATCTTTAAAGTCGATTGCATTACGAAATATCTTCACTTCATTTTCAACCTCAGCCATTGAAGGACTTTCATCAAGCGACTGCTGCAAATAATCATCAAGCTGATCAATAGTAAGAAGACTGTTGGAAGCTGAAGGTTCCTTAATGCCAAACAGTTTCATAAGCCCTTTTGAAATCCATGATACCAGTACAGATATAGGATACAAGACAATATAAGTAAACCATAAGGGAAGAGCAAGCAGACGCAGGCTAAAATAAGGATTTATACGGAAGGTAGTCTTAGGCATAAACTCACCGGTAATAAGTATTATACCTGTTGAAATAACAGTATTACATATCAGCACCAGCGCTTCGCTATGTACCCAGCGTTCAAACAAGGGATTAAGTATGATGGATATAGTAATACCATATATTACCAGCACCACATTATTGCCTACCAACAGACTTGATATGAACATATTCTCATGACGTGAGAAGCTCTGTATAATACGGTCGGTAAAACCACCTCTGGCTGCGTCTATCTCCATACGCACCTTACTTGACTGCACGTATGCTATCTCAGCCCCGGAAAACAGTCCTGACATTATTATGGCTATGACAGTAAGTATGATTGCGGTAGTAATTTCCATATTGCGACTATTGAGGGTTCTCAACAGGGAATATACCCTGCGGATTGAGTATGCGATATGAGGTAAGACGGTCGTCGGCATCAAAACCGGTACCCTCTATCACATGAGAAGGGTTTTCAATGTGTATGAAAGTATCGTTATAGAGACGATGACGGCGCTGGTCCCAGAATACCTGAGGACTCTGAAACAATTCGCCCGGTACCTTTGTCATCTCTACGTTACCATCAAGACGCCATATCTGCTGACGTTTAAAGAACTTCGCCGAATCAGCTGCCACAGTAGCTATAACCCTGAATGCACGGTCATACTTTTCCAGATATAACCCTTCCGGGAATGACCAGTAAGGCGTATCGACCTCATCATATACCAACCATAACGGTGATATGATACGGTACTGTGTCACACCTGAATCAGAGATAAGAGTCGATATATCACGTGTCATCATCGAAGGCATCTCTGAAGGACGCAACGAAGCAGCTACATTTATGTGGGTCTCCTCACGACAGCCGGTAACGACACAAAGTGTCAGTACAGCCGGTACCATCAGACCGGCTAACCTCATAGCTGACACTGCACAGAGTCTCATCGTATCTTACGTTGCCAGAACCAAAGCTCGTTGAAATTGACTCCGAGCGTGATATTGAAATAATTCTCTGATAACAGTGTCTGCGGATGAGCACGACGATGACGCCAGCCGAAGCCAAGATTAATCATTGTTTTTCCTTCAACTGTCGGAAAGCCGAAACCACACGTCACACCGTATTCACGCATCTGATTACCCTTTATCACGAGATAATCATCACACATATAAGCACCCAGACGATAGTTGATGCGCTGGAGATAATTACCGCGTATCAACGGAGTCCATTCGCCGCCTACAGCGTAACGCTTGCGGTCAGCAAACTGCATGGACTGAAACAATACATGATCGGGATTGTCTTTCTGAGTCAGAGCTGAGAATTTGGCATCTTTCCAATTTTGCCATGTAAAGTCAGCTTCTATCATGTAACGGCTACGACGTTCATGAGTATAACTTAAGCCAACACCTACTGAAGTCGGAGTATAATAATTGCCTCCCAGACGAAGAGTACCGAGAGTGTCGGGACGTGAATCCTGTACTACTTCCTGTACAGTAGCCCACGAATTACCATGCAGACTTTTCTTCGGAGTGTAAGCCACACCTAATACCGCTTTATTCCATTGCCCTATACGGGTTGTGTACTGAGCACCTATGTTAATATCCCAGTCACGTATTTGCATTATGTGTTCAAAAAGAGTACGACCTGTATTATTAGGCTGAGAGTAGACATCATTACGTATAGTACCGAAGCTATAAGCAACGTTGACACCTAAAGAAACCGGCCCTAATTTACCACCCAGACCGATATAAGCCTGATTGATACCACCTACACCCTGATTATCTTTCGTACCATTGACAATCTCATTACCAAATGAGTAACCTACCGAGGAGTAAGGTACTAATCCTATCGACCCGCCCAGATACTCAGTAATAGGGAACTGCATCGTTATATAATCAAGACCGCCGCCGATAGAATGTTCGCGAGTATTGCCTTCTTTATTCCACAGCATAGCCATATCGGCACCTATATCGAACAGAAAGGTCAACGAGTCGATAGCTGCGTATGAGGCCGGATTCATGGCATTTATCTGACGCCCTGAATTCATGGCATAGCCCACACCACCCATTTGACGCTGCATTGAAGTGGCGCGATCGGCTAATATTCCATAGCCGTACATTGAATACGGAGTGGTGACATTCTGCGCAGCCGCCGCCAGGGGCGCCACACATAGCAGGAGTAGGAGTTTTAGCTTATTCATTATTTTCAGTATATTCATATATTGAAAGCAGACCGTAGGCCACCAGCTCAGTTTCCTGACTGAGCAGTACACAATCATCCAAAGCAGATGCCAGTAATGCAGCATCGCCCCCGGTAAGCACTATACGTACCGGACATTGTGTCTTAGCCTCAAATTTATCATGCATAACTTTTACCTCAGCGGCAGCGCCACGCACAGCACCACAACGTAAAGCAGTTACGGTATCATATCCCCAGCCAGGCAGTTCACCGCAGGGACTGACAAGAGGCAAACGTGCCGTATGTTCGTGAAGCGAACGCAGACGCATACTGACTCCGGGAGATATATTTCCACCTAAAAAGACAGGGGGCGCGTCTAACGGCTGACTTACCATATCTATCGTCAAGGCTGTACCGGCATCAGCTACAACTAACTGCTGACCCGGCCATAGTGAAATAGCACCGGCTACCGCTGCCACACGATCAACACCTAAAGTAGTCCGTGTACCATATCGTACCTCAAATGGCAAAGCAGTGGCAGAAGTAAGAATCTTAAGTCGTGAGCCAAGAATAGAATACAGATATTCAAGTAACGGATCTCTTTCAGGGCCTACCGAACACCATATAGCTCCATCAAGACAACTGAAGTCAACAATAGCGGCTAATTCCGACAGACCTTCCGAAGTAATAACCTTCGTAAGGATAAGGGTAGCCTCTTCAAAAAGAAAGGCCTTCAGACGTGTATTACCTCGGTCAAGCACGAGTATACGGCGACGTTCTCTCATCACTCCGACTACTGTTCTTTCTGTTCCTTCAGTTCCTTGCGCAACTGAGCTGATAACAACCATGAAGCTACTATCTGCAACACAGCACCAACAATAGTAAACACTATTGTGTCACGTATTACGCCAAGGGTCATACCATAATGTCCACCCAAACGGTTACCGTGATGGAACCATAATCCGGCCGCTACACAAAAAGCAATACCGGCCCAGAATTCCATGTGACGCAGACGGCGTACTTTAAAACTCTCACCTTTGACAGCAAGATCAAGCACACGTGCCAAAGTATAAATAAGAGCCCCGGCGGCATAGACCCACTTCATAATCATCTCAAAAGTGGGACTAAATATATTAATGAGTGGCACAAAGAGAGCCACACATACCAGAAGAAGACCGAAGGTAGCTATATTATCGGTATAGCGACGCCAGCCCGTGCGAGGTACAGGGCGAGGAGAAGGAGAAACAGATGTCTTTTTCTTATCTGAAGCCATAGCAGTGATGAGAATGGTAAAAACAGGGAGATGATAGGCGAACTAAAGTTCGCTCACAGAACCAGGAGGCACACAGGCGAGCATAATTATAT
>CAMWKC010000222.1 GCA_947174735.1 uncultured Porphyromonadaceae bacterium | reverse complement strand
GCCTATACGTAACCGAGCATAAGACTGTGTCCCTAACTGCTCAGCTATATTTTTAAGTCCGTTATGACCGGCATCACTACCCCGCTGTTTCAGACGCAAAGTGCCGAAAGGCAACGCAAGGTCATCTACAACCACTAACAGATTTTCAAGCGGCAGTTTTTCCTTATTCATCCAGTAACGTACAGCTACGCCGCTAAGATTCATAAAAGTGGAAGGTTTCAGCACAAGCAATTCACAATTCTTGACTTTCACCTTCGCCATATCACCATAGCGACACGACTCGAAGGGCACTTCAGCTTGTGCAGCCAGACAGTCAGCTACCATAAACCCGGCATTATGTCGTGTTCCTTCATAGTCCGGCCCGATATTGCCAAGACAGGCAATCAGAAATTTCTTCATATCACTATCAGCAGATTCGGGCTGCTGTTTATTATCTGAAGCACTCCCGAACAATCGTCTAAACAAATTCATTAATACCGATACAAAACTATAAAAAGAATGGAGACGTATCGTGGCGCTTAGGGCCTGACACATCTCCATCTTGCATTTTTCAGATCCGGATATTATACAACATTCCGGATAATCTGCATTAACACTATTACTCGGCTTTGGCCATAGCACCACGGGCAGCACGGGTAAGCTGAACAGCGCAGACAACAGCGTTCTTGGCATTTACCAGTTCAAGACCCTCAAAGTGCAAATCACCTACGGCCAGCGACTTGCCGAGACCTAAACTATCAACATTAACCACCAGACGGTCGGGAATGTTGGTATAGGGAGCTTTTACTTTCAGCTTACGCAGAGACAGTGTCAGCTTACCACCGGCTTTAACACCTTCGGCATGGCCTTCAATCTGTACGGGTACTTCCATAATAATAGGCTTATCGGGAAATACCTCAAGGAAATCTATATGCAGAACTGTATCCTTAACAGGCTGGAACTGGAGATCTTTCATAACAGCTTTACGCTGAACACCGTCTATATCAAGATTAATCTCAAAAATATCGGGAGTATAGATAAGCTTACGTACATCCTCAGCCTTTACGCTTATATCAGTAGTGATGATACCACGCTTATCATCGATTTTCGAAATTTTCTCACCGGCCTTGAGTTCACCTGTATAGGGAAGTTCAACTACCTTACCACCATTAAGCACAGCAGGTATTTTGCCCTCGGCGCGGAGAGCCTTCACAGCCTTCTTGCCAAGATCAACACGAGCCTCGGCCTTCAGTTCAAATGTCTTCATTTGTAGGTTTGATTCTAAATGTTGTGTTACTCAAAATAAGTTGTTTGCTCACAAGATGGAGCGCCTTTCGCCACAGTGCGGCTGAGGCAACAAATTTCCCATCACACGGAGACTGCTTTACCAACATGGCTTTCATACACTGCCCAGTAAGGATTAATCAACCCTCAGAGCATAATAACAGACAGCCTTATCGGAAAAGCAGCGCAAAGTTAATACTTTTTTTCGTAATATACAACTCCGTATGCTTATACACCACACAGTGTCTTTAGAGAGCAGTATTCGCAGACAGCAGGATCACAAGCCGCCACAAAAGGCTGCTTCTCATCAAAGATACTTTCTATAAGATTTTCTATCCGCTTTTCGAAGTCATCTGACACCTCCGAATAGCTGATTACGTCAGTACCGCCAATCCGGGGAAGTCTCTCTACCGTACTGGCATCAGACTTATTCTCTTTTTCAGACTCCGATTTATTCTCCTTCTTTTGTTTCGGCTTTGCGCTGTCCTGTCTATGAATATTAGCTACATCATATATTTCAGACCGCACTTCTGACACATTCTCCATCCCAGGTACCATCTTATTGAGCATCCAAGCATAAAACATAAGCTGCAATATATTTTTAGACCTTACCCCGGGCTTGAAAACAGCCTCCATGTTATCAGCTTCCAAGCCGACATAACCGGTTTTATAGTCAATAATACGGAGTACCTCATGACCTTCGTTGTCCCGCACTTTATCCAAACGGTCTATAGCCATATTGATATTGACCGTTCTTCCGCCTACATTTACCTGCTGCCGATCCTTTATTTCCACACCAAGCAACGTAACAGGCGCCAGCTTCATATCATAACGTATTATACCTTGTATCTGACGCCTCAGCTCAACAGCCACAATAGCAGTCTCACCTGTCAGCGGTCTGTTAATCTCATCGTCTTCAAGATTAAAATGATGCCTGTTTATACATTGTCTCACTATAGTATCTATTCTGTCTGTATCGGTATAAAGACACTCCAGATACTCACGGCTAAGAATAAGTCCCGGTGACAGCAGACGTTTACGCTGCTTCGTATCAGGTATATAGAGTTCCATTATTGCGTCGTGAAGCACCGTACCCTGTGTGGCAGGGTCCATATACTCATCACTCTCATTATCTGTATGCAGTCCTAATACATTCTCATAACAGAAACGTGCCTGACAGTCACAATATGTACGTAGAGCCGAAGCCGACAGATTATATCCTGAACCATCCACACAGAACTCCTTTATCTTTTCGCTTACAATACCTTTCTTGACAATATCGGCATCGGGCTTTTCACGTCCTGTGATTACAAATCTGCACTCCTCCTCTTTAAGCTTCCCTTTAGCAAAGAGATAACGTAACTGCTGCACATAGCGCGAAAGTTCGCCTGCTCCGCCGCCTCCGGCCGTACGGGAGTCATAGAGCATCACCACACGCTTGGCCCGACTGATAAGACGGAAAAAATAATAAGCGAACAGACTCTCCTGAAAATTGGAAGGCGGCATACCGTAAGCCACACGTAAAGTATCGGGAATAAAGGTACGACGACGCACTTTCATAGGAATTATACGCTCATTCATCGAGGGTATAATAAGTGTATCGAAATCAAGTGAACGTGTCTCAAGCATACCCATAACCTGCAATCCCTTAAGAGCATCACCTTCAAAATTAACCTGTTCGCCTCCTAAAAGACGGTCGGTCAATGCAAGTACCGTACGGAAGTTAGCCTGCACACCCCGTTCTTGCAGCGCATCGCGCAGACGTCTGAGCGCGTCACGATAGGTCTCGATATGAGCTATATCAAGACGTGATTTGACAATACCTCTTATCCCCTGTTTTTTCAGACGTTCCTTTATCAGCGACAGTACTTCATCAATATAATCTATTACTTCATCCGGAGCAGCATCTGAAGCCAATGTACGTAATACTTTTCCCATCTCAGATGAAAATGCCGTTATTTCATCGACAGTCACTATGTAAGGATGTGATTTTGCTATATAATCGTTAAGCTGCCCGATTACGTCCGAACCAAACAAAAGATGACTGAAGGGATGAGCCATCAGCAACCGCAAATCATTGTAATTAAATCCCCACTTTCCTTTCACCTGACGCTGACGCATATAACATTGCCGTAACAGTGTGACAAATGACATCGTCGAGGTCAGACGTAATGAATATCCCATCGTCAGATTTAATTCATTTATTTCTTCAGGCAGAGAATAAAGCAATGGCAAAAGCAGATTTTCATCAGGCAATACCACCGCTACACGTGCGTCGTTAAATGCCTTATCGACGTCACCACCCGTTTCTGCTATAAGCTGAGCTATTGTATCACCGACTATCTTGGCCTGAGTCACATTTGATGGTGAGGATATAATGCGTATATCTTCAGGTAAGCCGGATACATCACTCTTCTGCAAAAAAGACAGAGCCCATTCAGGACTTGGAAACTCACGACGGTTTACTGCCAGAAATCTTGTCGCCGTGCTACCAGCCGCACTTAACACCGATCCGCTGCCGTCCCAGAAGAAGTGGGCTAATGGTTCGTTACCGTCTTCTGGAACAGTCATTACCGAGAGCTGACTGAATATATCGAATTCCTGGGCAGAAAGTGCATTAAAACCTATAATACCGATATGCTGCCAAGGCAGAAGCTTCCTTCCATGTTGGCGCAGATTGGCTGCCGCCATACGGTAAGCTCCACCGGTGGTAGCCAGCCCTTCACTTTCCAGAGCCTTGTGAAGAGCTTCGTAAAGCGGATACATAGTCTCCCAAAGAGTAAGAAATTTCTGTTTAAGGGGCGATATTTTTCCGTCTTTGTCAATAAATTCCCGCCAGAACTTATCAGGGTCAGCCTCCGTATCGGCACGACCGAAATACTCAGCCATGACCTTGCGTTGTTCGGGAGTAAGAAAGTTAGCTGATATTTCACGCCAGTCTTTCACATTTTTAAATATCTCTTCAGCTTTTACTCCGTAAAGGTCTATTTCATCAAAGTCCTGTAAAAGACTTTCACCC
>CAMWKC010000221.1 GCA_947174735.1 uncultured Porphyromonadaceae bacterium | reverse complement strand
TGGGTTATCACTGTATGCACAGACAGAAACAGCCGGTCAGCTATCTCTTTATTAGTAAGACCTTTGACGACTTCAACCAATATCTCCTTCTCTCGTTGGGACAGTACATCTTTTTCCTCATCACGAGGCTCTGTTTCCCGACACATAGGACTCAGTTTCGAAGCTAAAGTATCGAGGTCATCAACTACGCTTACTGTTTCGTCATAAAGGCTACGCACATGACGGTCAAGAGGTGCAACCTCAATAGCCACCACCTTAAACCTGCACCCCGGACAAGCGTTGCGAAGATGTTCAGGGACAAAGGCACCTCCGAAAGAGGGATTGACAATCACCAGCTTCGGATTCTGACGTCTTACAGCCTCAGGAAGTTCGGAGGGTTCCGATACTTCGAGAGGGTGAACATGTATACCAGGCATACGCTGCAGACAGCTTGCCAGACCGGCCGCTATTATAGGTGAGGCCTCAGCTACTATTATATTATGTTGGTCTTCTCTTGACATGGCTTTAATGAAGGAAATTGTTTCTGTCTTCTCCTCCGCTTCAGGCTTCGGCACAGGTTACACGCTCAAGATTCATTATAGCCGGTACAAGCAACATATCCTCAAGGCGACAGTGACTTTCAAGCTCTACCTCACAGCGGTATATATCATAAAGCGCATCGTTGAGCAGGTCTACATCAGCATTGGCCGGACAGTATTTGAGGATTATGTTTTTCAGTTCGCCCAGACGTGCCGATACCTCTTCGTGATGATCACTGTATGTACGTATACCCTCGGGCGTCGCAGCCGTACCGTTATGCATCAGTCTGTCGATATATCCGAAAAGCACCTGTTCCTCATAGTTCATGTGCTGACGTACCTCAGCTGTGTACTCGTCAAAAAACTTCAGAATCAGAAATGACACATCACTGGTACGCTGCTCGATACCGTCAGTGAGTTTACGACGTATAGCAGGTAAAAAATAATCAAGAAAGTAATGATGACTACGGCGAAGATAATCCACAAGTGCCGGAAGAAAGACTGTGCCACGCACACCAGCCGGGGAAAATCCCTGATTAACACAGTTCACGACTGTCAGAAATGTATGGCAGTCCACGCCGTTTTCTTCGCATACCTGACGTACTGTAAGGTCGCCGAAACCGACTTTTATACCGAAACGGCTCATGACCTGCAGAAGCTGGAAATTATCGTTGATGAGAGTTATCATACGATCATCGGACTGATATGTCTTATGGGTCTGTTCCATGGGCTTGACAGCTGATTATTATCTTTAAGATCCGTACTAATGCAGGAGATGGCACTGACCACCACGGCCCGTGCCATCTTCCTACTCTCCTATTCTGTAGAATAGAATCGTACCTAAATCTAACTCTAAATAACTAATTAACTTATAAAGAACACAACTGTACCGATGTATGGCACCGTCGGAAACAGGTATCCTTTTACATTTGCAAAATTACAATATCCGTATCGTGTGCGCAATCACCTGTTTTAGGTATAATGCACTTACGATACGGATATTTTTCAGTTTAATATGATACCCGGAGGCACCTGTTCTATTTCTTGACAGAAAAGCCGAAACGTCCTATGACAGGACCCAAACTATGATAGAAACCATGACTGTAAGCAAGCAGATCAGCTTTTTCGAGCGAGAAAGCACCTGTCTCCGGGTCAATGTAGCGTGTATCAGCACGCACATTTACTACATCGGCCACAAACATATCATGGCTACCGAGGTGCATGACTTCCTTGACACGACATTCTATCGACAGAGGTGACTGCTCTATAGTAGGAGACGACACCTTCTCTCCGGGTAACGGAGTAAGACCTGTCTCAGCCCATTTGTCATAGTCACGTCCCGAGCGAACACCTGCCCAGTCAGTTGCACGTGCCATAGACACTGTAGTCAGATTGATAGTAAACTCCATATTAGCTACCAGCAGCGGATATGAAGCACGTTCTGGCCGCACTGATATGTAACACATCGGAGGATTGGAGCATATCGTACCGGTCCATGCTATGGTAAGCATATTCCATTCTGACGGTTCGGCACCGCAAGTTACAAGTACAGCAGGCAGCGGATTAATCATCGTGCCCGGCTTCCATGATTCTTTTGCCATAAGCTGGTTCGTTTTATATTTACGGAATTAAGATTCAATTTATTCTTACACAAAGGCATTGATTGTACCCATCAGACATCCTAAAAGTGCGCCGAGCCATATTATGGCCTGAAGCTCCTTATTCATGACTGCAAAGATGAGACGTTCCGTCTCACGCATATCCATCTCATTAATACGTCCTTCTATGATACGCGGTATGTCAATGGCAAAAAGAATACGCGGTAACTGTTCGGATATAAGAATACGATAAGCCGTAACCAAAGCTTCGGCCACCTCCTGAATCTGCTTTTCCTTGCCTTGAAGCAGGTCGCACATACGTGTATCCGCCAATGCGTCCACCTGAGTATCAATCAGACGACGTACCATCGACTCACCGTCTTTAGCTATTATAGAATCGATATTACCTGTCAGGAACTTACGTAACGGGGGTTCTATAAGGTCAGCCAGTTTATTCTTAAAGTTATCGCCTAACATACGCAGTATTCCCGGCAGCATCCCTTCAAGTCCCTCACTTCTCAGACGTGAGGTAAGATGCCGTGCCACAGCATCGGCTATCTGCTCACCAAGACCGGAACCGGCAAGGCGTGCTGAAATCTGAGTAGCCAGATCGCCACGTACAGAAGTAAATATACGGTCAACATCTTCAGCCGCAAGATAATGCCCTAAAAACTGACGTAATGTCTCGGTGTTTGACATCTGACGGAAACAGAAGGTGTCTATAGAAGTGCGTAGACGTGACAACATACTTTCTGACAGCAGATAACGCTCCAGCACATCACGATTCATAAGATTATCGCTTATGGCCGTACCAAGCGAGGAGGCTATACGTCCTTTCTCTTTGGGTATGATGCCCGGAGTGAAAGGTATGTGCATACCCAGAAAATATTTAGGAGTATAAGGCCGGAATAACATCCTTATAGCCAAAGCATTGGTGATATAACCGATTACGCCTCCCACTACAGGAGCAAGAATGAAATGTAATGCAGACATAAGGCAGAATTATATTGTATTTATTGACAGGTATCTTTAAAGCCGGTGCTTAAAAAACAGCACTGTATTCAGAGGTAATGTTCTATACGGCTTTCGTCAAGACTGACATAGACAGCCTTACCGTCCGGACCACGAGCCGGCTCAGGCAGACTGAAAAGTTCGCCGACGATATGCTCCATTTCATCGCCCGTCAGACGTTGTCCGCGTTCCACAGCGTTCGAGCGTGCGGTAGCAAGGGCTATGCGTCCGATAAGCAGCTCAGGAGTAAGAGAGCCGTTACCATAGTGCAGAGATCCGTCGCACATATCATCAAGCAAGGCCATAATGACATCGGCACCACGCAGCGAACCGGGAATACCGGGAACTGTTGTGATTTTCCAACGGTCATTATCATCATGTTCGAGTACAAATCCCAGACGATTTAAAGCCTCCCGAGCCTCTTCAAGGGCTGCTTCATGTTCCGGGTCAAGGACAATCACCTCCGGGAACATTACTCTCTGCCCTACCTGTGCACCTTTGAGAGCATGACTCAGAAAACGTTCGTACAGTATTTTGACATGTGCACGATGCTGGTCTATGATAAGCAGACCACTACGTGTAGCTGTTACTATATAACGCCGTGCAAACTGCACACATATAGCATTCTGAGGCACCTCGGCAACATCAAGTTCAGGTAGTTTGGCAGCTTCAATCACTTCTCCGCCGCCGGACATGAAATCATTATACAAGCGGTCCCAGTTACCCGACATCTGAGTAGGACGCCAACTGCTGTTTGCCGCCCTGCGTTCAGACCGTGAGCTCTCGAAAGGATTGCTGGCAGGTTTGACTTCACTCTCAGCAAACGGATTGTAATCAGCTTTGAGGTCAAGTGCCGGAGCCTCGGGGCGTTCATTTTCTCCTATAGGCTCGACAGGTAATACATCTGAATTAAAATCAATGCTCGGCACAGCTCCGAATTGTCCTAACGAGGCTTTGACAGCTGCCTGAAGTATAGGCCATATCTGCTGTTCGTACTCAAATTTTATCTCACTCTTGGTAGGGTGTATATTGACGTCAATACTATCCGGATCAACTTCAAATTTCAGAAAGTAACACGGCTGCGTATCAGTAGCGATAAGCGAGTCATAACAGTTTACAATAGCCTTATGAAAATACGGGTGGCGCATATTGCGGCC
>CAMWKC010000220.1 GCA_947174735.1 uncultured Porphyromonadaceae bacterium | reverse complement strand
ATTATATCATAATCAACGAGCTACCTTAAGACTGAAAGTATTACCGGCTGTGTCTGTAGCACGTACTACATATACACCTGAATTCAACGGAGTACCGAACATACCTGTAGCTTTATCAGCACTCATTATCAGTCGACCGGACATATCATATACCTTGACATCACTCAGACACTGCGAGCTAACAAGATTACCGGATTTATCAAAGCGGATAACAGCATTATCCTCACTTACTGTTCCGACTGAAAGCTTTGTACCCGGTATATTTATAAAACAGCCCCAGGCCATCAGTGAATAAGTTGAATCCCAAGAAGCACCGTTCCAGAAGACTATATATTCCATATCAGATGATGCGTATGCCGAACCTGTGTATCGGAACTCTCCTTCTATAGTTTCACCTGTCCACGGATCAAACTTGGAAACTTCTTTTACAAGAGTCTCTTCCACCCATCTTGCAAGGAAATCTGACTTCTCGGCCAACCAATCGTAGAGATTAACATAGCTCTTATCAGCTATATTCAATACATAACCGGTTGCAGGTACTCCGTTTGCGTCTGTCGCAGTCAGAATCACGTCATTATTGGGTACAGAGACTGCCAGTAACGACTGACCTTCGTAAGCATATTCAGTAAGTGTTTGATCAGCTATTTTGATAGTGCAAGGAACATTGGTAGTCTTAGGATTCCATGCTTCCGGATCACTGGTATCACGCACTTGACTGGTACATACGTAGGTATTTCCGTCAGGAGTCATACGTACATTATTGAACACGAAGTTCGGAGCAGTTTCATAAACCTCATTATACATCTGCTGAAAAGCTTCAAAAGCTGCCCACCATATAGCGTATTCCTCATCATAAGCAGCTTTGTCTGCTTCATATCTGGCCAGTTCTTCAGGTGTCATATAATCCGTTATCTCAGGGAATACAGTAGTTTCACCGTTATAGAAAGCATTGATAGCAGCCAGATATTCTGCAAATGCTTCTTCACTCATATATTCCTCCTGAACCGGCATAGCAGGCATTTCCCCGGGGAAAGGCATCAGCTCTCCCTTAGGTTTGAACTGTTCCTCAAGCAGAATAGTATAACTCCAGTTACCGTCTTCTGCCTGTTTATAGACAATAGGATAATTCAGCATACCCATACCATCTTTCACCTGTCCGGCAATAGTATGACCGTCTTCACTGATATATATCGCCGTTACATACTGTGGTACACGCCCTGTCAGGTCCAGACTCGGGTAAGGAAGCAGCACACACTCACCGTAACCTCCGTCAGCATCACGATCCCAATAAGCCGGTGCCATCATCAGATTATCTCCCTCAGCAGCGAATGCATTGAAGCCTACACTTCCACAGATTCTCGCACCGTCAGGAGTGATAGCATTAGCCATATTCATCATGTTCAGATCAGGCACATCTAACATATACCACTCTCCGTCTTTCCAGTAAGCAGCGTTAAGATCATCACCTACTATACCCACTACGGTACCGTCGTTACTTATAGAGTTACCTTGACCGCAGCTATAGCTGGTTGTTTCATCACCATAAACATATTTCTCCTCACCACTATACAAAGAGTGAGAATCCATAATTGTCATTTTACCGTTAAGGTCAGATACAGCATATTCCCCGTTAGGAGAAAGATAGCGGAAACTGATATTATCATACGTCGTAGGAGTGATAATAACCGCCATCGCGCTCAGGCTCAAAGCTGAGAGCATACAGGTTGATAGTAAATGTTTGGTCATAAGATAAAAGTTAGTTATGATTAGATTGTTAACTTTTGCAAAGTAAATCTTTTTTTTGCAAAATTCCAAGACTTATATCTTTTTTATATCAACCTGTTGCAACCATTACGATGGTGTGACGCCACGCATACGGTCTTCGAAAGCTGACAGTGCCGCCTTCGCGCCTTCGCCCATAGCTATAACTATCTGTTTATAAGCTACGTCTGTTACATCACCCGCTGCATATATACCGCTTACTTGTGTACGTCCTGATTTATCTGTCTCTATTTCTTTGCGTGTATTAAGTGGCACAGCATCAGCAAATACCTTACTATTTGGAGTAAGTCCTATCTGTACAAATACGCCTGATACTTCATAGTCCTTTACCTCATCGGTATTACGGTCTTTCACAGTTATAGCTGTTACATTGCGTCCGTTACCTTTTACCTCAGTCACTGCCGACGACAGATGTATGTCCACATTATCAAACTCTGCCAGCTTCTTTTGAAGTACCTCATCGGCTTTCAGAGTATCAAGAAATTCAAATACATCAACGTGTGTACATATTGACGCAAGGTCTATAGCTGCCTCTATACCTGAATTACCGCCTCCTATGACAGCCACTCGTTTACCGGCATAGAACGGACCATCACAATGAGTGCAGAAAGCTACTCCCTTTCCTATATATTGCTCCTCACCGGGCACCTGCAGCCGACGCCATGATGCTCCAGTCGCCACTATCACTGCTGGCGATTCGAAATTCTCGCCACTGTCACAAGTAAGACGTTTAACCGGACCACTGAAGTCTACTCCGGTTATCTCACGGTTATCAAACACTCCTATATTGTAATGATCGAGCAGCTTTCGTATGTCGGCAGAAAGTAAAGGACCTGTAGTCAAAGGCACCGAAATCAGATTTTCAATATCAGTTGTATCTTTTACCTGTCCTCCTATACGTCCGGCGACAACACCTACGGTCATTCCTTTACGTGCAAGATAGACAGCAGCCGTTACTCCTGCAGGGCCACCTCCGGCTACTACAACGTCAAAACCTAATGGTGTACCATCTTCCACACCGTTATCTTTACTACTACCAAACATCTTCTCAAGCTTACCTACAAGCTCTCCCATTGATGCCTGACCCACATTCAGCAGCTCGCCGTTGGCATACACCGTCGGCACACCGTTTACATTATAATCTTTCACCATCTGTGGTGCAACTCCCCCGTCTATTACTGTATTGCTGATTTGCCTGTTAAGCAGAGCTATGACATTCAGTGCCTGGACTACATCCGGACATATCGAACAAGTCAATGATACGAAGCTGAATATATCTACCGGTCCGGTAATAGATTTTATACGGGTCTGAAGTGCCTCATCAGGTAGATTCCGACCTTGACCTCCGGCATTGAGCACAGCTAATATAAGTGAACTAAACTCATGGCCACCCGGAATACCACAGAATGCCACACCGAGCGATTCGCCTCCGCGCCACAGTTCCACCACAGGAGCTCCCTCCTGGGTAGGACAATCTTCCACATGCATGCTCAATGACCCGGAGGCACTTACAAAGTCTCCTATAAATTCTTCCATTTCCTTACGGCTCTGGCTTCCGGCTTCTCCTTTTACAAGTAGCATTATAGGAGTGGTAAATGTAGCGAATATATTTTTAAGCTGATCTATAGTGTCTTTATCTAGTCTCATTTTTCGATAATTTCTTTAATGTTGTTTTGTCTATTTGAGCGAAAGGCCCGCACTCTTCATATTATCAGGGTGCGGGCCTTTCGGCTATATCATATTAAAAGCAAATCTGCTGTCTTACATCAGATCTTACCTACAAGGTCAATTGAAGGTTTCAGTGTAGCAGCACCCTCTTTCCACTTAGCAGGGCATACCTCACCGGGATGAGCTGCTACAAACTGTGCAGCTTCAACTTTACGCAACAGCTCGTCAGCATTACGGCCTATACTTGTATCCTGTATCTCTACAAGCTTAATCAGACCTTCAGGGTCACTTACGAAAGTACCACGATAAGCCATACCGCTCTGTTCGTCCATCACTCCGAAAGCACGGGCCAGCAGACCGGTCGGGTCAGCTAACATCGGATAATTGATTTTCTTAATGCTGTCCGATGTATCATGCCATGCCTTATGCACGAAGTGAGAATCAGTACTTACCGAATACACTTCTACACCCATTGATTTCAGTTTGTCATACTTCTCAGCTAAATCAACTAACTCTGTAGGACATACGAATGTAAAGTCAGCGGGATAGAAGAAAAATACTGCCCATTTGCCAAGAACATCTTTATCAGTTACAGTCTCGAACTTGCCGTCATGATAAGCCTGTACCGTAAATTCCGGTATGTGGGTATTAATGATTGTCTGCATAATCTTTATATTTGTGTTTTTCTTGTTTGGTTTTTATCAATAAAACACATTCCTACCTTAAAAGTTCATAATACAGATGTAGAAATTCACAATACATATATAGTTTATAGTTTTATTCAGTTATAGTCTTATTCAATTATAGTTTTATTCAGTACCTATAGTTTTATTCAGTTTCCAAT
>CAMWKC010000219.1 GCA_947174735.1 uncultured Porphyromonadaceae bacterium | reverse complement strand
TCTCCCTCTCCGGTAGTGCCACAACCTGTGCGACGTCCTTGCAGGGTTTTAGCCCGTATCTTACGCCACAGATTAAGTTCGGTCTGCTTTACCTCGGGTGTTTCGGGGTCTGTTTCTATCTTGGCGATGATAGAATCGATTTTCTCCATCTCAAGGTCGATTATATCGTCCATGATACGCTGAGCCTTACCGACATGTTCGCGGAAGAGATCGAAGTCGAATTCAGCCTGTGGTGTAAACGGATTTTTGACATAACCGTAAAGATTTATGGCTACAAGGCGACAGCTATCGTACGGACACAGCGGAATTTCACCACAGGGATTAGTCGATATGGTACGGAAACCGAGGTCGGCATAACAGTCAGGTACGGACTGACTTATAATTGTATCCCAGAACAGCACACCGGGTTCGGCACTTTTCCATGCGTTGTGTACAATCTTGTTCCAGAGCTGCGAAGCGTCGACAGCCTTTGTCATTTTAGGCGTTTCCGAATCTATAGGAAACTTCTGAGTATAAGGTTGACCCGATATAGCTGCACGCATGAAGTCGTCATCAATACGTACCGACACGTTGGCACCTGTTACCTTTCCTTCGGTCATCTTGGCATCAATGAAGCTTTCGGAGTCAGGGTGCTTGATGCTGACACTGAGCATCAGCGCACCGCGCCGGCCGTCCTGTGCCACTTCGCGGGTGGAGTTACTGTAACGTTCCATGAACGGTACCAAGCCAGTCGAGGTAAGAGCCGAATTTTTGACCGGACTTCCTTTGGGACGTATGTGCGAAAGGTCATGACCTACGCCGCCGCGCCGTTTCATAAGCTGCACCTGTTCTTCGTCGATTTTGATGATACCTCCGTAGGAATCAGGTTGTCCGTCGAGACCGATTACAAAACAGTTGGAGAGAGAACCCACCTGATTTGTGTTGCCGATGCCGGCCATCGGGCTGCCCTGCGGCACGATATAACGGAAACCTTGCAGAAGGTTAAATACCTCCTCCTCCGACATAGGGTTGGGATAAAGGGCCTCGATACGGGCTATCTCGGACGCTATGCGGTGGTGCATATCGTCGGGAGTCCGTTCGTAGAGGTTACCAAACGAATCTTTGAGGGCATATTTCGTAGCCCATACACGCGCTGCTAACTCGTCGCCTTTGAAGTATTCGAGTGTGGCTGCGTAAGCATCGTCATAAGTGTAGGTGGAACGTTTCATCAGTTGTAGGAGTAAAAAAAGCGACTGCAAATTTCGGAAAAAATCCTCACCCCGACAATACCCGCACTCACCTCCGCCACTCTTGCTTCAACTCCTGACCTCATACATCACCGCCGCCGAACAGTCATCGAAAGCCAATAACCCTTTGCCGCATAGAGCTCTGACCCACTTAGCAAACCGACTTTCGTCATATACACCCTTACGTAACTTCTCAATAACGTCACGTTCAAAATTTATACCGGACAGTGCCGAAGCCCGTTTCAGGATATTGCCGTTCTTTGAATTTGCCGCACTCGCTCCTCTTAACTCGCCCCTATAAATCTCTGATTTCGATAACTCATACATCATCAATACATAATGTGCAAAGGCATCGCTTGTCACAAACACAAACGAAGTTGGAGTCATCGCAAAATCACCGCTTCTGAATCCCGCCGGGTTCAGTTCTTCTTTACAGTTGATGAGGTAGGGCGGACGGTCAAAATCTGCAAGCGCAGTGAATGAATGTCGCAGTTCTTTTGTATCGTAGTCGTAATGAAATACCACACTGTCTCCGTAGGCTATCCAATTACAGATACTGTTAGTAGGCTGATACCATACTGCTGCTAACGTGGCAAAAGAACCCTCATCATAGAATTTATCGAGTTCCATTCCTCCCAAACGTTTTGCTGATTCCTCCGCCCGATTATAGTAAGTTTCCCAGATAGAACCTATCCACTTGTCAAGTTCCTCAGCTGAACCGATAGGAGATGCCGGAAGATGTTTGAGCAGATAGTGTGACCAGCGGTCGGCAAACAGTCCTCCGCCTCCGGCGCCATCCGAGACAGCTATCACATTTTTGCGAGCTATCACTGCATCTTCGTTCAGAGCACTCTTCTCACCCTTACTGATACTTACGCATTTTGTCTTAATCATTTCTTGCACTGCTAATATTGGTAGGCGTTCCTATATCCATAAGTTTAATGAGAGTTGACATATCGGCATTTACTGCCATGGCCGAGTGGCGTACAGATGGGTCGGTATCCTTTATCTTACATATTTCCTCGTTGTAGCGCAGCGGCAACAGACTCGAAAAGTCGAACAGGTCGGAAGCATACCGGTCATCGGCAAGTTCATTCTTGTCTTTAGGGAAAGTCAGTGTAGCGTCTGTGTCGGGAGTGATGTGTATATTGAACAGCAATACATTTCCGTCATTGGTAAACATTGACTTCAATTCATTGGCCATTTGCTGTACTTCTTTTTTCGATGCACCGTTATACTCACCATCAGTTATGTGTATCACTGTCGGCGGATAGCAGTCTTTGTCGTGGTGTGTTTCCAGCCATTTCTCAAGTAATCGCTTGGCATGTGCGAAAGCTTCATGAAATCGTGTCCACGAACCGCTGTGGTCAGCTTCAATCCATTGCACTTTCTCAACTTCTTTTACTATCATGCCTTTACGGGTCTTTTTCTCCTCGCGTACAATACTGCGTTTGAACGGATTGTCGCGTAGTTCTTCCGGAGAAACAAAATCGCGTCCAGACAAATTCCCCTTCCATGCACTGTATGATGTCTCACCATAACCGATTACGGCAATATCATAATAATGCCTTACTTCATTGCCCTTAATGCAGCGCATTACAAGCTCGTTAATCTGTCGGTTTACAATTCGTGCTACAGCTTCCGACATTGTCATCTCCTCACCGTAAAGTGTGGTGGTGCTCGACATGCTTACTGAATGGTCAAGCAGGAAAATAAATGCTGTTGGCGTAGCGCGTGTTATCTGAGCCGTGTAGGGCGTTTTGCTCTGCATTCGCTGTCCTGCCACAGGAATCTGAAGTCCGAAATTACCGATATTCAGAATCTTATCGAGAGGTACGAAATTCTTTACCAATACTTCGGCCTGATAGTATTGTTGTTCGTCGGCATCAAGGTCAAAATGCTTACGGGCTTTTACCGAAGTGAAGTGTATCTTTTTGAAGTCATCAAACGTACCGCCTACATTTGCACCGTTACGTGTAGCGTTACGGTCGGCAAATTTCGTATCGTTTTCGTAAATCACCTCCGGGTCTATCTCCAACACCACCGGGTTTGTAATGCGTCCTTCATTCATAGCCACGTACATCATCGGGTGTTCGGTGGTGAAACTTAGTCGCACATAGTGTTGCAGTCCGTCGCGACTGTCCAGATTACGTGATAGAGTACCGCCTCCCGGTTTAGGAATATTGATATTCCGGCTTTCGCAGTCAGCCCACGAATATAGACCGCCATGTTCTATAATTGATTTCAGATTTTCGCGGTCGGTGAAATGATAAAGCCGTTTGATACCGTGAAAATCTACGAGTTCTTTGAACGAGAGATAATTGAGTCGTTTTGCCATAATTTTAGTTTTTGATATTGTCGTAGGGATACAATCCCTCAGCGTATGCCTTGATAAGATAAGCGTGCGAAAGCGGTTTTGAGTCGCTGTCAACATCACAGCAGATATTATAGTCAAGCAGTACAATAGTCTTTTCTTTCGACTCCTTTCTAAGCCGGTCTATTATATATGCCACTTTATTCTCCAATACCCACTTGAAAGTAGGAATGTAAATTAGCCTTTTAGCCTCCACATAATCTAATATCTCACTGCCATTCACACCTTTCCTGTGTCCTAACACTCTTCCGTGACTGCGTACAGTCCGCTTTATATTTCGCATCGTGTTATTCTGGAACATACCTATATCTATATCCTCATTTTCAAACACCTTCAATCCCTGCCATATCCCTTCCACACACTCCGCCGTCACTCTCTCACTGAACGGCACAGGAATGCCTCCATGTGGATAGAACGGACTCAGCTTAACCAGTCCATCCTTCGCCTGACTCGTTACATCAGCAATAACTGCCCCCGGATACTGCTTCAGAATGTTCTCAATCTTGCGTCGCTTAGATTCTATAATAATCATAATTCAGACTCTGGTTATGTAACAAGTAGATGGAAAAGCAAAGTCACTGATAGCCGTAACCGAAGAAGGAATGCTGACACTCTGTAAAGCCGTACACCCCCAGAACGCCTCATTCCCGATAGCCGTAACCGAAGAAGGAATGCTGATACTCTGTAAAGCCTT
>CAMWKC010000218.1 GCA_947174735.1 uncultured Porphyromonadaceae bacterium | reverse complement strand
GTCATGGCTATCGCAAGACTAGCCAGAATTAGCTTACTTTTTTTCATTTTGTGAGTGATAAAATTGAATTATAAAATATTTAAAATTTACCAAACAATCCAGTTGTGTTTCACAACTGTTTTAGGTTGACTCTTAGCCCAAGCGATTCCGATTTCCTTAGCGGCTTGAACACGTTGTTTTTCCAGCGCCACTTGATCTCTGTATTTTTCTTTAGTTTCAAAATCAAAATCAGCCTTAACTGATTTTGTCATTTTTGCACCTAAGTCTTTTGCAGCAGCATAGGATTTTGTAGCAGGATCAATTTGTATAAGATAAGAATAAGCAACTTGTGCTCCTTTAGCAGTCGGGTTGGTAGCCCATTCACCTTCTGCTTTAGCTAACAGTTGTTTACCTTCATATTCTATCCGATCATTGTATATGGTAGTTGCTAATATATGCGCTTCATTGTAACCTACGCAACACTCCGGTATCTCCATAACCCAATACAAAGCCTCGTCATAATTACGTTGTGTCAGAGCTGTCTGAGCCTTTTGAAGATACATTGGATAATTTTTATTGAAATAGTCTATAATTTTATACTTAGCCTTGTCAACGAAATTTATAAATTCAGGATTCTTGGCATTCAGACTACCCAAAGCCTTAGTTAAAGCTTGCTCATCTGTAGCTCCTACGCCTTTAAGAGGAAAAGTAGCAGTAGCGAATACCTTTTTATTAGTACCATCACAAATAGCTAACTGTAGATCAGACTTTACCAATACGCGTCCTCCAACTCCACCGGTTTCTGTACTGAATGCCTCATCAAAACGTCCTGTAATGAAAAACTGACAGGCATAATCATCGGCAACTATTCCGGTATGTGTAAGAATCATTTTTAGCTTAGCTTCAAGTTTGCGTGTAATAGATACAGGTACCTTATCACCCTCGCCCGTCAGAATATCAATACCGATAGCTAATTCACAATCAGTTGCAGAAATATTAAATATTGATATTCCAAATAATAGTACAGAAAATAAATTACGGATTTTTATTCTCATGATTCTTTTATTTTTCTCCTATATATATTCTTGCAGCTCCCAATGATGTAGAAGCATTTTCAGACTTTAAACCAAAACTTTGAAATATCTTACGTAAGCCATCAGCCCAGCGACCTGCATCCATAGGACGTCCATTCGTATCAAACATAGGAATACGTACCTGATCATATCTTTGCATATTGCGCTGACGGCCGGAACGTTGAGAAAACTGGTGATTGATAGTATTGTCGCTTACCCATTCATATATTATGTTTCCTAATTCCTGTCCTCCATATTCGCTATTCATAGTGATACCTTCACCAGTATCTAGAATTCTAACATCTAAACGTATTTCACGTCCATTGATCTGTAGATCGTCAAAATATTCTATAAGCGTAGCACAGAACTGATCCATATTATTCTTGGCAGTTTGTTTAATAGCAGTTGAAAGAGGTACCGAACGACGTACTTCGCCAGTATTTCCTGCTATCGGAGCTACAGACTTATTTGAATAAGAATCTACCGCTTCAATACGATATTCCATAGAATATAGCGTACCATAGACACTACCATTCCAACCGATTTTCAAAGTGATATCAGGTTTTGCACGTTTCAGAAGTTCATCGTAAGCATTAGTAGCTACCTCTGTACCTGTTTCCGCGCCTTCAAATGCTTCGTCAAAAGCTTCATCTTCATCGTCTGTCTCTAACTGAGTTTCAGCATCTACCAATGGAAAGCCACGTTCAGCCATAACCTGTTTGATAGCTAGTGAAACATTACGAAAATCATTGTCCATAAAAGCTTTATCGTAATCTTCACGTATAATTTTTTTACCGTTTCGTTCAGTTTCTATTATGTAGCCTTTTTCGTTACACCATGATTTATCCGGAACAATCATCAATTTTGGAGGAGCTGCCGATAAGCTATGGATTGTGATTATCATACTGGCCATTCCCATAATGAATTTTATAAAAGTATTCATAATAGTTAAATATTATATGATTTAATGTGGTGAATTTAGTTAAAGTACCCCATCTCTTTCAAGTTGCTGACGTAATCCTTCTCGGTCTACAGTAACAATCACACCATAACTAATAATAGATGAGCCCTTGGCTTCTAAACATGAAGTTTTTCCTGCTACTTCTTCTGTAACAAACTTCTGATATTCACCTCCGTCCTTAAAAAAAGGATTAAAATAGTTAGCATAACGTTCACGGGCGTTTACTTCGGGAACCAAAGGACAACGTTCACACTCACCTGTTCCACGTATTCCTCTAAAGAGCACTTCATATACAGCATTCTTCTTGGCCTGCTCAATAGCATCTGCTACGTTAGAACCTTTTCCCCAGACTCTAAGAGTCTGCGAACCGTCACGCTCAATACCTATACAAATAGGTTCGGGAGTAGTATAGGCTGTAGAAGATGTAACGTTCGTAATGGTCTTTGAGCAGCCTGCAAGTAAGAAGATAAAAATAATACTATCAATTACGTATTTGACTTTCATATTATATTATATTAAAATTCATAACCAAGACGCAAACAAGCAAATCCAGTATAATGGTTTATTTTCTGAGCTTTGGTATTTAACATGGCAATATTCTGTCCCATATAGGATAAACCAAGAATAAAAGCACCACGCGGTTCACCTATGTGTAATCCAACTGTAGGTCTAAACATTATACCGTCTCGTAAGCTGCCGCCAAATTCAAATCCCCAATAAGGAACTGTTTTATGGTACTTACCACGTATCATATTGCCACGTGCAGCAATAAAAAGTGGCATACCTAATGGTGAGGAATAACGACGAAGATCTTTTTGGTCTATATAGTATCTCATACCGATTCCGACTCCTACCTTTATATATTCGTTAAATCTATATCCGGCTGTAATATCAATCTCAGCTAATCCCATATTATGGCCTGAAAGATGACAGGAATATCCTCCAATACCTTCTGCCGATATCCAAAAGCCAGAGTTGTATGAATATAGGTTTTCCTGAAGTGGATCTTGACTAACTATGGGAATACGAGTAACTTCCTTCTCAGTAGAAAATGACGTAAGGATAAACACGGTCATGAATAATAAAACAAGAGCTTTCCTGAACATCACTTACAATGATTTACCATCCGGTTTTTAATGATCTTATAATACCGTCTTTCTCCAATTTCTTTCTGAGTACAGGTATATTTATCTGTACAGCCTGAGTGACATGATAAACTTTTCCGACCTTCATTACCTTACGTGTATCCTCTATTATATCTACATAAGTATTATAGTTACCACTTTCAAAGAAATCATTGAAATAATCAGCATAGGCAGCTTCTTTATCAGCATCAATCAGGGCTGGATGAGATGTACTTGCATCAAAACTGAGAGTATTTGATTGATCTGCGTAGCCACGAAATAGGATACTATGAACTACACAACGACATATATCATCATCGGTTACTTTATCAGCTTTCTTTGCAGCGCAAGTTACTACTACAATTGGCCGCCCCCCATTTCCAACACCTTCACCTATAATGGATACTTCAGTTACTTCAGGAGTTTTAGCTATAACTACTCCATAAACCATTAGAAAGTATGTCAAAATCAGTAGAATCTTTTTCATTTCACTTAATACTTAATATTTAAATTAGTTAGTTAAAAATTAAGGAATTAAGATTTAGCTCTTTATTCTATTAAGAAAGTATCGTATCAACTGTCTTTAAGACAAGGAGAAGAGAAATGAAACTTTCAACTTTTAGGAAGAGAGTGTGATGATATATAAACAATTGTTACTCAATTGTTTATATTTTTATAAAAAATAGGAATTTGTAAAATATTGAAGAAGCTGTTAAAAAATATCTCTTAAATTTAATGTCTACACTTGTGAGAATCAAAGTATTTATATAAATTTGCAATTGAGATTTGCTCTCTTCCTAAGAGAGTGTGATGATATAGGGGAAATTTAGTCGAAACAAGAGGAATTTCATTCACATCAATGATTTGGTAATTTTCGATGTTAATCAATCTTAACTAAGTCGTTAATTTAGTTGACTACTAGTTTATTTTCTGAATTATTTTGAAATTCGGAGATTTTTCGGATGTCGAAATAATTGTCAAGACGAGATAAGATTCGAACATAAGCCTCTTGAACTGAATACAGCCAAAGCTGGATAATCCTTTACTTAACGGAAAGAGTCATTATATTAACTATTCTATTCCATTCAGGATACTACATCTTGTAACACCATCTTTCACCCAACAAGACACTTTATGCCTAAGTGTAAAAGAGGCGTTTGAGAC
>CAMWKC010000217.1 GCA_947174735.1 uncultured Porphyromonadaceae bacterium | reverse complement strand
CTCAGGAGTCTCGTGGGCTCGGAGATATCTATAAGAGACAGCCGGAATACGCGGCACACCTCCCATGTACGAATCATCACCTATACAGAGCTGCATCTCGTCAGCACGATACTCAAGATCAGGACTGACACTCAGATGGCCTGTTATAACGATGCCTACATCATTACGGCCGAGAACATCGTACATCTCTATCTCAGCATCGCTCACCGTACCGTCGGCATTACCGAGATGGTCATTGGTAGCACTCCGGATGAATCTGTTTTTAACCCTCCTGCCATTCAGAAGATAGGGTGTAAACATTTTTTCTGTTTCCATACTCTTATCATACTGTTAACGTAACAATAAACGTTTCTCCTCTGCAACAGTAATCGGAGAAGAGTGGCCGGATAGAAGCACCGTATCATCAGGCAAAGTCAGAATCTTATTGATGATAGACTCTTCCAACTCACGTCGGTTACCACCTGGGAAATTAGTCAGACCGAGACCATGCTGGTATAGAGTATCACCTACAAAAGCTGCTCTTTCTTCCGGGGCGTAATAAGTTACTGATCCGGGAGTATGTCCCGGAGTGTGTATCACCTTCAGATAGAAACCGGAGTTAGCCTTCAGACGGATTATTTCACCATTATATAGCTCCTCGTAATGAGGTACCGTTATCGGTTCACGGTAGTTACCGCTAAGATTAAGATAGGTATCAGTAAGATACTTTGCATCGGAAGGATATATGTATATTGGCGCTGCAAGTTTCTCACGCAGAAGTTCAGCTGCTCCTAAATGGTCAAAATGACCGTGAGTAAGAAGAATCTTCTCTATCTGCCATCCATTACGCACAATGGTATCATATATAAGTCCTGCCTGTGCACCAGGGTCAATAAGAAACCCTGTCTTGGTATGGGCATCTATGTAGAAATAACAGTTCTCGGCAAATACGCCTTGCACCTGAAGTTCTCTAATCATGACTCCTCCCTATTAACAGTTAACTCATAAAAGTTCACAACCCTCGGGCCCGCAAGCATGCGGACGTTCAGATGCATTCTCTTCAGCTGCTTTCTGCTGTCTTTTTACCGAACGTTCCAGAGCGGACTTGAATCCGTCGATTGTCATAGCACCGGGCACAGCAAAATCACCGTTAAATACGATAAACGGCACACCGTGAACACCACGCATAGCTGCTTCGCGTTCATCGAAACGTACCTCATCATTATACTTATCAGACTCCAGTACTTCTTTTACTTCCTTTTCATCCATTCCTACTGACACAGCTTTATCAAGAAGTACCTTATGGTCTGCTAACACGAGGTTCTCTGTAAAATAGGCAGCAAACAGAGCTTCATTAAGACGTCCTACTGTAGCGCGGTCGTACTTAGCCTCGGCAAGTTTCATCAAACGATGGGCATCACGGGTATTTGAATACTGTGTTGTGGCATAACGGAAGTCTATACCCAGCTCTTTACCAAGATCGGAAATCTGCTGAATCTGCTTCTTAGCATCTTCCAGAGAGAGACGATACTTCATTGCGAAACGTTCGGGAGTTGTGGTAGTCACTTCCTTCGGAGCGTTGGGATCAAGTTCAAAAGCACGGAAATCAACATTTATCTCATCTTTAAGTCCGAGTTCTTCAATTGCACGCTGTAGACGTGTTTCACCGATATAGCAGTAAGGACATGCAAAGTCGCTCCAAATTGTGAGTGTCATCATAATATTAGCCTTTCTTATTTTGATTTGAGTTGTTTATTATTTTTTTAAGCACTATGTCAAACGTTGTCATCTCTTCAGGAGTAAGAAGCGACGTAAGGGCTTCATGTTGCTCTCTGGCCACAGCCATAACTTTCGGTTCTATGTCGCGTCCCAGCGGAGCTACATATACTCTCAGACATTTGTGGCTCACTGATTCGGTACGAACCAAACCTTTTTTCACCATAGTGGCCACACATCGGCAGACAGCACCTTTGTCTTTACCTATCATTGCCGCTAACTCACATTGCTGCATACCGTCGCACGTATAAAGTGAGCGCAAAACCATATACTCCGGCGGGGTCAGATTAAGACTATAAGTGGAAAGTCTTTCAGAAAGGCTGCTAAGAAGCACCTGATAAGCTGTTCCAACCATACAGCCCGTATTTGGCATCCCATAGAGTTTATTATCGTTCTTCATAGTATCTATTAAACATTTGAAACATTAAAATGGTTGACTTGACAACCATTTTATATTAAATTTTAATCGGAGGAATCAGAGCATTCAGAATAATCCGAGAAGTCAGAGAAATCCGAATATTCCGAGAAATCGGAAGAATCTGATTATTCCGAAAGATCCGAAAAGTCAGAGAAATCTGAGGAATCTGATTATTCCGAAAGATCCGAGAAGTCGGAGAAATCAGATAAAAATCTCCGGTTCTTTTCTATGTGAAAACCCGGCGACAAAGACTTTACCGATAAGGTTATATTTTATTCCGTTGTAACCTCTACTGCCAGATGAACATACAAATATACAACGGCCACACGATATACACTTTTGCGCATCTGTCTCCCACGGTGCCTCAATAGAGATGGCTTCCACAGGACATTTTTCAGCACATACCCCACACTTATGGCAGTCTTTCCGACTACCGACAGGGTGTACAGGTACGCCGCCGTATTTTTTATAAGGACGGTTTCCTTTTATTGACAAATCGGTCTTTGCTATATCCGATACTAATGTAGCTTTACATTGTCGGCCAAATTCGGCGAGCTTCTCTAAATCGGCTTTATCAGGACGTGAGGTACCAACTTTCGGGAAAATAGAATGTTGGCCGATAAACGCTGCGGCAGCACATATCTTACAGCCAGTCTCTGTAAGAATATCGGTAAGTTCAAGTAAAGCATCGTCATAATCACGATTGCCATACACAACCATAGCTATAACTTTAGCACCATTTCCATTCAGATATTTAAGTTTATCTGCCGCAAGTGTCGGAATACGCCCACCGTAGACAGGGGCAGCTACTATGACTATATCATTATCATTTAATTCCGGCAACTTGACATTTCTGTCAGCAAGATTTACAGATACAGTTAGGGGCATATCCATAGCCTGTGCAATCATCTCCACACATCTGCGTGTCGTGTCGGTAGCACTGAAAAATATAGCTTTAAGATTTTGCTCGTTCATATCAAACTATTGATTATCTTGCAAATTTAGAAAAATTTTCAATATCCTGAAACAATAAAAGAGGATGTACCAATATATTGATACATCCTCAACAGCTATGTCAAACATGACACTTGTTATAAATTTGGTATCTGAGAGATTTTTTCTAATTTTGTGGAGTAGTGAATTCAGCAGTATATACACTGGCTGTAACATCCTGCATACGTTTAGTTGAAATACAATTTTTACTTCAAGATAACAACAGGTGAAACCAAATACAATGATACGCTTGATGCTGACGCTCGTCATGCTTGTGATAACAGTATTCACTGTTCCGGCCCAACTGCGTTACGGGTTTCGTTTCGGCGATGATATAGCAGCCGCTCAACTCAAGGAGGCCGAAGCATGGTCGCTTTGTAACCGTTCTGGATTTACCGGCGGACTCGTATTGGAATATCAGCTACCGAACTGTGGGTTTGCGCCTGACATAGCTGTACTTTACGCCCGTCACAATACACGGCTGCAAACTGCTGAACAGGCACCTGTCAGTTTCGGGCGTAATTTCATTGATATTCCACTTCACTTCAAATACAAATTCTGGCTTCGCAGTTTCAGCCGTCTCATGGGTCCAATGCTCTATACAGGTCCGACACTTTCTATACGTCTTGACCATAATAATGCCATACCTCTCAGCACACATCGTTTACAATATGGCTGGGAGGCAGGCATTGGTTTCGACATTATCAATTTTATTCAGCTCTCAGGCGGTTATCGATTTGCTCTCGGCAACAGTATTGACTCCTCCCCGCTCTATCCTGCAGCTACTCTTCATCCTAATGGTTGGAATGTGTCAGCTACTCTGCTCTTTGACTTCTGACTCAATAAGATAAGTCGAGAGAAGGTGTCCTCCGTCAATAGATGGAGAATATTGAGTTAGAACGTTGATAGTAAGGTTCGGGAAAAGCCGACTGGCATCTTTGAGAGAAGACAGAACACATACATCACCGGCAAGACCACAGAGGTCGATTTGGGAAATACAATGTTCTCGTAGGAGACGCTCGATTTCAGTAGTAGCAGACGAATTATTAAAGATTGAGTATTCCTCAACATCTTTTAACTGCCCTTTATGAAAGATGTGCGACTTACCAAAAGTTGAATAGACAGCAGTAAAGATCGCGGGCCAAATGGCAGCACCAACTGTATCGTGGAC
>CAMWKC010000216.1 GCA_947174735.1 uncultured Porphyromonadaceae bacterium | reverse complement strand
CGCCTCCTCCACGGTTACCAACTAAGCTTCCGGTATTACGTATTTCACTGCCTCTACTTCCCTTATTATATGAACCGGCACTACGATTTTGGCTGGTATTGCGCGAAGGAGTATAATTATTTCTATTGTTGGTAACTGTTGTCCTGTTATCAGTTTGGATACGGTTATTACCTGATGAAGTAGGCATGGAATTTACAGAAGACTCAGACCCTCTATATGTACGTTGATTTCCTGCGGCTGCCCGACCATAGTTTGAATTACCTTTTATAGAACCGGAGTATCTGTTATTACCTGGATTACCGTGTAAAGTACGGTTACTACCAACTGACGGACGACTTGTTGAAGCCCAGCCGGCTGAGGCTCCAACACGATGATTACCGGCAGGACGATGAGTAATAGCAGGACCAACGTATGACGGACCCCAGCCCCAATTCCAGCCAGGACCATATCCCCACGACGGTCCCCAACTCCAACCAGGATACCAGGAATATGAGACTCCCCAGCCCCACGGACTATACCAAGGATCATAATACCCTATACCCCAGCCCCATGTGGTGTAAGGCCAGTTCCATGGAGAATAAAATCCATAGTAACTATTCGTAAGGTAAGCAGGAGCAAAATTTATATTACCATTATCTATTACAATATCAACATTACCATAAGAATTCTCCAATATATCAGCTAATACATCAGCATTCTCGACAACTATAGTAGGATTGTAGAATTTTTGTAATTGTTGTGTATAAACAAAATCTTCCTCCATACCTACTCTTTCACCCACCGTATCAATGGGACTCATATAATATTGGCCTCTACGGTTATAGGTATCAACATCTAAATCATCAAAGTTAGCTATGTATGAGGACGATTTGGTAGTGACTTTTTTCTCCTTAGAAGGATTATAATATATATCGTCATCAAAAAAATCGTCAGCTTGCACATGTACTAATGGCATAGTAAGAGCCAAAGCACCCATTATGATGTATCTTCTTTTCATTACGTTACTTTTTTCTTTTTTGACAATCATTTACCTATGCGGTTTAAGTTAATTATTAAATTCTGTCATTCTGTTCTTAACGAAGTTATATAAATCATAACATCAAATTTAGAACTTCAGATAAAACTCTCTACATAAATTTCTATAATCCTCAGTAGGATACCCTGACTTTTCCTCTAAAGTAAGAAAAGTAACACTATTCATCATTCTATTATGATAGTACTCATATTGTCCGAATTCCATAAGAATACGCTTATAAGGTGCTTTTTCATGACCACGTACATAACATTTCCTTATTGTTATTAGTCCGTATGTGTCAGATTCATCTTCCATTCTTTCCCCTATATCTGTAGGTACTATAATTGCTATTCGTCCTCTATAACTTAACAGTTTTACTCCTTCTCTCAACAATACTGAAGGTGATAATTCAGCACCTTGATGTCGGGCAAGTATTCTGGCAGTATTATAAGTTTTCACTCCGGAATCAAAATAAGGCGGATTGCTTATTATTAGATCTATACCATTCTTATAATTTTCTGTTCTGTCTTTATATGTCTTAACATAGTTAAGAAAATTTATATGCTCTACGCAACATCTGTTTCTCCACGGAGAAGAAGCGAAATTTTTACTTGCCTCTTCTACTGAAGGCAAATCAATATCTATTCCTTCTATTTTTCCGTATGGTAATCGTTGAGCTATCATTAACGCTATTACTCCACAACCAGTACCTACATCAAGTACATTGTCTACTCCGCTTATATCACACCAGGCACCAAGAAGAACAGCATCGACTCCGATACGCATCGAACTTAATCCATGATTCATATTAAATTTCTTGAATTTAAATATCACTTCTTTATTATCCATCGTCTGCCTAATTTGTTGCTCATTTTACTAATACAAAAGTAATCCTTTCGGTTCTTTCCTCCAAAAATCTTTACTCGTCGGTATATAACTTTTTCCGTCCCCTCTCAATTTCAAATTCTTTGGTCATTACACTTAGTTTTACTACTTTTGTAAGCTCATCGGAGATAGTCAATTTTAGTTTCTGCCATATTGGTACCAACTTGCTGATTATCCGCAATATCTATTAATGGACCATTTAGATCACAAATATTCCTCCCTTTTAGAAATCTTAGAAATGTTAACAGAGATTCATAATGACGACCAAGCTTCTATCAGTGAGCTTGATTCAAATAACGTATTAGTATTACCACTTAATGACATTGTTCTCTCACCTTTTTTAGCTACTGATATAGAAATTGAAAATGAACAGGCACTTAAAATTTTTCAGTATGCCGAAACTAATAAAGAACCTCTTTTTGCCGTAACTAAAATCAATGGAGACAACGAATCCTTAACCTTACGCAATCTTCATAAGATAGGCTGTATAATTAGAGTAATTCAGATATTCCAACGGCCTGATGGTGGACATACAGCTCTAATTCAATGTCAGGATACAGCGCAACTAAATAGGATTGAAAAAAAGAAACCCTTATTACGTGCATCAATTAATCCTTACCCTATTCTACCATTTAACCCGGATGATGAAGAAATCAGAAATAATTATGAGTTAATTGCACAACTTTATACCTCGATGATAGGTATGATAAGTGAAGAAGAAGGTAAACAGATAAAATTCCAATGGAAACAATATAAAGATGATCTTGTACGCTCGGTGGGTTTTATTGTCTCTCACTCACCTATTTCTACTGCGGAACGACAGATTATTCTTGAAAAAAATGATTTTAAAGACAAACTTCATAACATTCTTAATACCCTGACTTTAGCATGTCAGCGCCTACGCCTGAGAATCGAACTGCAGAAGAGAACTCAGGAAGAAATGGGCAAAAGACAAAAAGAAGCTTTCCTCAGACAACAAATCGAACAGATTGAAGCAGAACTTGAAGCATCGGATGCTGATTATTCAGATATAGAGGAGTTTAAGAAAAAGGCCAAAACAAAAAAATGGGATAAAAAAACTCAGACTCATTTTGATAAAGAATTGGCTAAGTTAAGTCGGCTTAATATGCAGACTCCGGACTATTCAGTACAGTATAACTACCTTGATACATTCCTGAATTTACCTTGGAACAAATATTCCAATGCTCCGGTTAATCTTACCAAAGCTAAGGAAATACTTAATCAGGATCATTTCGGAATGGAAGATGTAAAAGACCGTGTTCTTGAACATCTTGCAGTCTTACAACTACGTAAGGATATGAAAGCTCCGATTTTATGCTTTTTTGGCCCTCCTGGAGTAGGCAAAACTTCTCTTGGATCAGCTATAGCTGAAGCACTCGGCAGAGAATATAAACGCATTGCTTTAGGAGGTGTTCATGATGAAGCTGAAATAAGAGGTCACAGGCGTACTTACTTGGGCTCTATGCCCGGACGTATAATTACCGCACTGGAAAAATGCAAGACCTCTAATCCTGTGATTGTACTTGATGAGATTGACAAATTAGGTGCTGATATCAAAGGTGATCCTTCTACAGCTCTTCTCGAAGTTCTTGACCCTGAACAAAACGTTGCCTTTCATGATAACTATATAGATTGTGATTATGATTTGTCTAATGTTATGTTCATAGCGACTGCAAATGATGTCTCAACCATATCAGCACCTTTGCTGGACCGTATGGAACTTATAGAACTCTCAGGCTACACTGTAAATGAGAAAATAGAGATAGCTACGAGACATCTGGTGCCTAAGATTCTTCAGGAACACGGGTTTGCGAAAAGCAATATTACCTTTTCTCCAGAAGCATTACGCTACATTATTGACTACTACACCAGAGAATCAGGAGTTAGAGGCCTCTATAAACGTATAGCTAAAATAGTCAGAAGACTGGCAAGACGAAAAGTTGAAGGTCAAACACTCCTACAGCTTATACAACCTGACGATGTGAAAGAGTTACTCGGTATTGAGGAACAGCTTGTGGAAGTATATGACAATAATGATACTCCTGGAGTTGTAACAGGTTTGGCATGGACACGTACAGGTGGAGAGATTCTTTTTATTGAAACATCTCTGTCTCATGGGAAAGCTGAAAAACTTACTTTAACAGGCAATCTCGGTAACGTAATGAAGGAGTCAGCAACTATTGCTCTTCAGTACTTACGTTCTAATTATAATTTATTAGGGTTATCAGCTAATATATTTGATGATCTTCAAGTACACATTCATGTCCCTGAAGGAGCTATTCCGAAAGACGGACCATCAGCAGGTATTACTATGGCAGTTTCAATAGCTTCAGCTCTCTTAGGATGTAAGGTACGAGACCATCTCGCTATGACCGGAGAAATTACTCTACGTGGTAAAGTACTCCCGGTAGGAGGTTTAAAAGAAAAAATTCTTGCTGCCCGACGAGCTGGTATAACAG
>CAMWKC010000215.1 GCA_947174735.1 uncultured Porphyromonadaceae bacterium | reverse complement strand
TATATACAAATAAACAGGGAGTGAATTAATTCACTCCCTGTTTATTTGTATATAGACTATAATTATTTATTAACTTGGAATTTATTCCACCCATCTTTAAGATAGGCAATAGCCTGTTCGGCTGCTGCTACTCCAGCATTGAAGTTAGCCTCAGCAGTCTGGGCACCCATTTTCTTAGGAGTGAAGAATACACGAGCTGCAAACTTATGCTCAAATTCATCAGCTTTAGCTGGTTTAATATCTGAAACATATCTGAGATCCGGACGTTCTTCAAGAGCTTTAATAAGGCCTTCTTCGTCAATAATCTCTTTACGTGCAGTATTAATAAGTACGCCATTTTTAGGCATCTTCATTATCAGATCATATCCGATAGATCCCTTGGTAGCAGGTGTTGCGGGTATGTGAAGCGATACAAAATCGTTTTGAGCAAAGAGTTCATCTACATTATGAAGAGGTTTTACTCCAGCTTCTTCAATTACATTATCAGGAACGAACGTATCTAAGGCTTCTATCTTCATATTAAATCCTTTGGCTATTCTTGCTACATTACGTCCAACTTGACCAAAAGCATATATACCTAATGACTTACCTTTAAGTTCTGAACCTGAAGTACCGTTATATTGATTACGGCACATCATTACTACCATGCCGAATACTAATTCTGCTACCGCATTAGAGTTCTGGCCAGGTGTGTTCATAACACATATACCATGTTTTGTAGCAGCTTCCAGATCAATATTATCATATCCGGCACCGGCACGTACTATAACTTTAAGTTCAGGAGCATTTTCAATTACTTCAGCATCAACGATATCGCTTCTAACAATAAGTGCATTAGCATTTTTGACAGCCTGAAGTAAGTCAGCTTTAGTACCTTTTTCAACAAGTTCAAGTTCTTGGCCAGCGGCGTTAACTACATTTTCAATAGCCTCGACAGCGGCCTGTGCAAAAGGCTTTTCAGTAAAAACTAATATTTTCATGGCTTAAGAATCTCTGTTCTTTCTGTTTTTTAACGGAAAGAACAGAGATAGATAATTTAAAAGGTTTAGTGTTTTGCTTCAAATTCTTTCATAACAGCTACCAAAGCCTCTACGCTTTCAAGTGGCAGAGCATTGTAAAGTGAGGCACGGAAACCTCCGACACTACGATGACCTTTGATACCTACCATACCTTTTGAAGCTGCAAATTCAGAGAATTCTTTCTCTAATTCTACATAATCAGGATTCATCACAAAACATACGTTCATAATAGAACGGTTCTCTGTTGCAACGGTGCCACGGAAAAGTTTGTTGCGATCAATCTCGTTATAGAGTAGTTCTGCTTTCTGAAGGTCAAGTTTCTCCATAGCTTTGATACCACCTACCTGCTTATAATAACGAAGAGTCATAAGTGCAGAGTAAATAGGTAATACCGGTGGAGTATTATACATTGAGCCTTTCTTTATATGAGTACGATAGTCAATCATAGTAGGAATGGCACGTGATACTTTGCCAAGTGCATCTTCTTTGACAATAACAAATGTTACACCAGCAGGAGCCAGATTTTTCTGCGCGCCACCATATATAAGAGCGTATTTAGATACATCGACTGGACGTGAGAAAATATCAGAACTCATATCACATACCATGGGTATCGGACTATCGAGATCTTCACGAATCTCTGTACCGTAAATGGTATTGTTAGAGGTGTAGTGGAAGTAGTCACAGTCAGTAGGAATCGTGTAATCTTTTCCGAGTTTGGGAATGTAGTTGAAGTTAAATTCTTCTGAACTTGCTACAACATCTACATCGCCAAAATAACGTGCAGCTTTGATAGCATTAGTGGCCCATGTACCTGTATTCAGATATGCAGCCTTAGTCTGAAGCATGTTGTAAGGAATCATGTAGAACTGTGTACTTGCTCCACCGCCTAAGAAAAGAACATGATAACCTTCAGGTATCTCGAGTAACTCTTTAAAAAGAGCTACAGCTTCGTCAACTACCGCTTGAAATTCTTTTGAGCGGTGTGAGACTTCGAGAATAGAAAGACCAGTACCAGCAAAATCCTTGATAGCTTTTGCGGTCTCCTCAATGGTATACGGACTTAGAATGCTAGGTCCTGCATAGAAGTTGTGCTTTTTCATGATGATAAATAGTTGGGTTTTGAATTTATTGGCAAATATAATAGTTTATTCGGAGGTGACAAAATATAATCATAAAAAAAGAAAAAAGATTGAAGAAACTACTCTTTTTATAGGTAAGACAGAACTAATATCAATCTTTTTTCTTTTATTATTAGGATGAAGAGAACGTTTATAAGCCTAATTGGTGTTCAATATCTTTCATGGCATCTGGGAGACCATCTACATTTTTTCCTCCGGCTTGTGCAAAGAAAGGCTGTCCACCGCCGCCACCTTTTATATATTTGGCTGCACTTTTTAACATAACCGCAGCATTTCTGCCTTCCGCTACAAGCTCATCGGACAGAGCGAGAGTTAGAAGCGGCTTGCCAGCATTGACTGTAGCCCCGATAAAAATGGTAGGTATAGTTGCTTTCTTACGTACTAAGAAAGCAATTCCTTTAACTACTTCTGGGGGTAGAGGAGATGTAAGACGTACGACTGCCACATTGTCTGTGATTTCGGCGCTCTTAAGAAGTCTTTCAGTAAGGAATTCTATTTTTTCTTTCATGAACTCTTCAACCTGGTGTTTTAGCTGAGTATTCTCATCAAGGGCTTTCATGACAGAAGTTTTTATATCGGTCGTGGCGCCGAGCAGATTTGAAATATGTGTTAGTGTATCTTGTAACATATCCAGCATGTTTTCAACACCGGCACCGCTGACTGCTTCAATACGACGTATGCCTGCTGCAACTGAGCTTTCAGAAACTATTCGGATCATACCAATGTTTCCTGTGTTAGCCACATGGGTACCGCCACATAGTTCTATAGAATCACCAAATTTTACAACACGTACTTTATCTCCGTATTTTTCTCCAAATAAAGCTAATGCTCCCATTTCTTTAGCTTGTTGAATCGGAAGCTGACGATGTTCCTGTAAAGGTATGGCAGCTCTTATAATAGAATTTACTGTATGCTCTACCTGACGAAGTTGTTCGGGTGATACCTTTTGAAAGTGTGAAAAATCGAAGCGAAGAGCATCAGGTGTAACCAAGGAGCCTTTCTGTTCAACGTGGTTTCCAAGAACCTGCTTTAAGGCATAATGTAGTAGGTGGGTGGCTGAATGATTAGCTGAAGTGGCTTCACGTTTTTGCTTATCAACACTTACTTTAAAGGTTGAATTGACGTCTGCAGGAAGAAATGAAGTAAACGCTACTCCAATATTATGCTCACGCTTAGTATCAAAGATTTCTATTATTTTACCTTCACTATCCTCAATATACCCTTTGTCTCCTGATTGACCACCCATTTCGGCATAAAGAGGTGTTTCCGCAAATATTATTTGGTAAAATTCCTTGTTCTTTTGTTTAACTTTGCGATATCGAAGTATTTTTGTTGAAACTTCCAGATTATCGTATCCAACAAATTTTTGTTCGCCTTCGTTAATAGTAACCCAATCTTGAGCTGTAACAGCGGCTGCATTACGAGCACGTTGTTTTTGGGCCTGCATCTCTTCATTAAATTGAGCATGGTTCAATGTCATACCATTCTCTCGCAGAATGAGTTCTGTCAAATCAAGTGGAAAGCCATAGGTATCATAAAGAGTGAAGGCAGCTTTACCCGATATCTCTGTTTGATTTTTGGATTTTGCATTACGTATAATTTCATCAAGTAATTTGATGCCATTATCAAGAGTCCGTAGGAAAGCTTCTTCTTCTTCTTTTATAACTTTCTTTATGAGGTCTTGTTGTGCTTTTAATTCTGGATAGGCCTCACCCATTTCCTGTACAAGCACATCAACAAGCCTGTATATGAAAGGATCTTTTTGATTGAGAAATGTATAAACGTAGCGGACAGCTCTACGTAGAATTCTACGAATAACATATCCGGCTTTTGCATTTGAAGGTAATTGAGAATCAGCAATCGAGAATGAGATAGTACGCAAATGATCGGCTACTACTCTCATAGCTACATCTATTTCGGCTTTCTCACCATATTTAAGGTTTGTAAAGTCAGCAATCCTATTTATAATAGGAGTAAAGACATCAGTATCGTAGTTTGAGGTCTTATTTTGGAGAGCCATACAAAGACGCTCAAATCCCATACCTGTATCTATAACATGTAGGGGTAAAGTATCAAGTGTTCCATCAGCTTTCCTATTATATTGCATAAAGACAAGATTCCAGATTTCAATAACTAAAGGATTGTCTTTATTTACAAGATTAGCACCTTCGACAAGTTTACGTTCCTCATCACTACGAAGATCAATGTGAATTTCGCTACATGGGCCACACGGTCCAGTAT
>CAMWKC010000214.1 GCA_947174735.1 uncultured Porphyromonadaceae bacterium | reverse complement strand
ATCTACAGCCATACGGTAAACCACTACATCATAAAACTCACGTTCGAGTTCAGGCACCTGAAAATGTTTCTGGTTTAAAGGTTGGTAGCCTGAAAACACAATAGGTCCGAAAAGCGGGTTAGGGCGTTGAGGTCCTTTTACCTCTGCAGGAGGAAGAGATGACAGAATTTCATCGACCTCGCGTACACGGGCCGGGTCGTAAGCAATTGTATCGTTCTGCTCTAATTCTGGGTTAAGTAGGAGGGACTCATCACTGGTCTGCGCAGCTATCCGAGGCACTGTAGCGAGCAATGCCATCGAACCGAGCAGCAGACCGGCCGTTGCGGTAGGAATCTCGTTCATAAGGGTTAGCGGAATCAATTCAATTGAGAATGAAATTGGTGAGGAGAGAGTGGAGAGTGGGGAGTATAGAGTGGAGAGAGGAGAGTGGAGAGGGAAGAGGGGGGAGTGGAGATAATACTTTAGGATGCCTCGCGGAGAGGAAGAACAGAATCATCTGGAGGAGAAAGAAGTCGGTCGTACTCATCGGAAGTAATGATACGGTAAGCTTCTTTGAAGATTGGGTCGTGACGATTGTAGACTTTGAAATAGGTAGCGTTGTCGAAAACATCACGGCCTATCAGAGCTTTGATAATCATTGAGAAGAGTGGTGCCGACAACTGAGCCTGTTCGGCGTCGAATTCTATCTTTTCAGCATCGGCGAGATGGTAAAGCTCTTCAAGCATGGCGGGTGTAACCTCGAAACGTTCCACGTAGTCAGTATCGTTCTTGTATTCTTTAAGCAGTTCTTTACGGTGTGTATCGACGTAGTTTATCACGTAACGGTTGATAAGGCCCTTCGCCAATATATTACGGTAATATTTAGTAAACTCAGTGGTATCGAGGGGCACAAATTTATCAGGTGTTATACCGCCTCCGCCATATATCGGACGGTTGAGGCGCAGTGTATTGACACGTAAGGAATCAATATAGTGTATCGAATCCTGATGCATAAGTTCGCCACGGTTAAAGCGGTCCAGCATGTCTTCGGCATAGGCATTCTGATCACCTTTTGTGTAAGGTTTCTGAATGTCACGTCCGGTAGGAGTATAGTAATGAGCTACAGTAAGGCGCATCATCGAACCGTCGGGGAAAGGCAGAGGACGCTGCACAAGACCTTTACCGAAGGTGCGTCGACCTACTATGACACCACGGTCGTGGTCCTGCACGGCACCGGAGGTAATTTCGGAAGCAGAAGCTGAGTACTGATTAACCATAACCACCAGCCGGCCGTCAGCGAAAAGAGGCTTGTTACCGTCCGGAAGGGTATAATTGTCATTGCGCGGAGAGTTAAGACCTTCGGTAAAGACAGCAAGCGACCCGGGTTCGAGCAGCTCACTCAGAAGGTCGATGGAAGCGTTGAGATAACCACCGCCGTTGTCGACAAGGTCGAGGATAAGATTTTCCATTCCTTGTCCGCGCAGTTTGCTTATCGCTTCGTTCATTTCGCGCGGTGTCTCGGCTGCGAAACGGTTGAGACGGATATATCCGGTATTCGGACCTACCATATAGCTTGCATCAACACTATATATGGGAATATCGGCACGGGTTATGGTAAAGTCGATTGTATCGGTCATTCCGGCCTGACGGCGCAGAACTTTGACATCGACATCAGTGCCTTTAGGGCCGCGCAGACGCTTCATTATGTTGCTGTTCTTCATCTCGACACCGGCTATCACCGTGTCATTCACCTCGATGATACGGTCGCCGGCAAGAATACCGACACGCTCGGCGGGGCCACCGCTGACTGTCTGGATGACATACAGGGTGTCCTGAGCCATATTGAAGGTTATACCGATGCCGGAGAAATTGCCTTGCAGGGGTTCGTTAAGCTCGCGGGTCTCTTCAGCATTTGAATATGCCGAATGAGGGTCGAGCTTTTCAAGCATGCCTCTGATGGCGTCTTCTACGAGTTTGTCTTCATTAACTGAGTCTACATAGAACTGGGCTATGGCTGCTTCAGCCATACGCAGTTTGTTGGCAGGTGAGGAGGGGGACAGGAACTGGGCACGCGGCATGAAGGCGCATACGGCAGCTGTGAGGGCTATGAGTGTGATGATAAATTTACGCATAGTGAGAGAATTGAGTTTGGGGGAGGAGGCGAGCTGAAGCTCGCACACAGAACCAGAAGGCACTGCTGGAGGGAAGGAAGGCTTTGGGAGAGAAGGGCTATTCTGGGGAGGAGGGGGTGGTCCAGGCGATGAAGCGGGAGGCGTCATGGCCGAAGGCCATGAGTTCGCGTACCATCGAGCTGGAGACGAAGGCGAGAGAGGGAGAGGTTATAAGTAGCACGGTGTCGATACCGGTCAGGGCACGGTTGGTGTCGGCGAGGTTCTGCTCGAAAGCGAAGTCGGCGGTGTTGCGTACTCCGCGTATCAGGACGTCGGCACCGCAGTCGCGGGCCATATCGACTGTGAGTCCGGTGTAGGTAATCACTTTAACTTCAGGACAGTCACGGTAGGCAGCTGCTATAGCTTGACATCTGAATTCGGCCGGCCATAGGCCTTTTTTGTGTTCGTTTACACCGATAGCTATCACTACACGGTCGAACATCTGTAAGGCACGGTTGACAATGTCTTTATGGCCTATGGTGAAAGGGTCGAATGACCCGGCGTAGACAGCAGTACTCATCTTAAATTAATAAGTTTGTAACTTGGTCAGTAGGGTAATTCCGGACTCTTGCTATCGTAGCCGCTTATTCATCGAGATTGATAGCATCTTCACGGTCGTCTTCGATGACAAGATTGTCAATGATGAAATTCTGACGGTCCATAGTGTTTTTGCCCATGTAGAACTCCAGCAGTTTGTCGACAGTATCATCTTTACGGAGCTTTACGGGGTCAAGGCGCATGTCAGGACCGATAAAGTCAGCAAATTCGACATCATTGATTTCACCCAGTCCTTTAAATCGTGTGATTTCGGCACGGTCCCCAAGACGCTTTATGGCCGCCAGGCGTTCTTCGTCGGTGTAACAGTAGAAAGTATCTTTCGGTCCTTCCTGTTTCTCACCCTCTTTGTCGGTAGCACGACGTCGGCGCACTTTCTTACGTCGTGTAGATGTTTTGTCACGTACACGGAACAAAGGTGTCTGTAGAATGTAGACATGACCTTTCTTGACAAGATCGGGAAAGAACATCAGAAAGAAAGTGATGATGAGTAGGCGTATGTGCATACCGTCAACATCGGCATCTGTAGCTATTATAACCTTGTTGTAGCGCAGGCCTTCGATACCTTCCTCAATATTGAGAGCAGCTTGCAGCAGATTGAATTCGTCATTCTTATAGACTACCTCCTGTGTCATGCCGAATGAATTAAGTGGCTTACCTCGCAGGGAGAATACAGCCTGTGTCTCGGCATTACGTACTTTTGTGATGGTACCTGAAGCCGAATCACCCTCGGTAATAAAGATAGCCGACTCATCACGCAGGTCTGTTTTGGCATTGGCTTTGAGTGTATCGTTGTAGTGGATACGGCAGTCACGAAGCTTACGGTTGTGCAGACTGACTTTTTTAGCCTTCTCGCGTGCTAACTTTGTCACACCCGCCATAGCCTTACGTTCCTTCTCACTGGCTGCAATCTTTTTGAGCATGATTTCAGCCGTATCAGGATTCTTGTGCAGATAGTCGTCAAGTGCCTTTTTAATGAAATCACCCACAAACTTGTTGACCGTCACCGGACTACCGGGAGCTATTTCCTTACTACCGAGTTTTGTCTTGGTCTGACTCTCGAACATAGGTTCTTGTATACGGACACTGACAGCCGCTACCATACCGTTACGTATATCCGAAAATTCGTAGCCTTTACCGGAAAATTCCTTGATAGTACGGCTCACGTGTTCGCGGAATGCCGACAAATGGGTACCACCCTGTGTGGTATGCTGTCCGTTGACAAAAGAATAATACTCCTCGCCATACTGATCAGCATGAGTTATAACAGCTTCGATATCCTCACCCTTCAGATGGATAATAGGATAAAGAGGCTGGGCAGTCATGTTCTCGCGCAGCAAATCGAGCAGACCGTGACGACTAACATAGCGCTTACCGTTATAATAGATTTGTAGCCCGGTGTTGAGGTAGGTATAGTTATTAACCATGGTCTCGACAAAGTCGAGATTGAACTTATAGTCGCGGAACAACTGTTCATCCGGACGAAAACGCACCATAGTGCCGTTAGGCTCGGAAGTAGTTTCCGGTTCGGTATGTTCGTTGAGGTCACCTTTGATAAAGTCAACACGTACTCTACGACCGTCACGTACACTTTGGACACTACAGAATGTAGACAGCGCATTTACAGCCTTAAGACCGACACCGTTCAGACCGACCGACTTCTTAAAGTTTTTATCGTCAAACTTACCACCGGTATTGATTTCGGAAGCTACTTCCTTG
>CAMWKC010000213.1 GCA_947174735.1 uncultured Porphyromonadaceae bacterium | reverse complement strand
TTGACCTTACAGGACAGAGTTCACGTTTTTCAAGTGTCAACGGCAAGACAACCCAAAGTTTCAGCTATACCTATACGCTGACTCTTAAGGCTGAACAGGAAGGTAACTTCAGTTTCGGTCCTGTTATGGTTGACGGAGTAAAAAGTAACAGTGTCGATTATGCGATAGGTGCAGCTACAGCTGTCACTCCGCAACCGGGTAGTAATTCCTCGTCGTCGTCTTCTTCGTCACCCTCTCCGGATCGTAACAGCCGTGATGACCAGCAAGGGCCGAAATTTATCGGTAAGGGTGACGGTAATCTTTACTTGCGTGCTTCGGTATCAAAGAGCCGGGCTTATCAGCAAGAAGCTTTGGTCTATACTGTAAAGCTCTACACTACGTATGACGCCATCAAGTTTATCGGAGCTACGGCAGCTCCTAAGTTTGATGGGTTTGTGGTTGAGGAGTCGAAAGATATATCCAGTTCACTGACTTATGAGACAGTCAATGGCAAGACCTATGCCACTGCCATAATAGCCCGTTATATAATATTCCCGCAGCTTACGGGTGACCTGAAGGTGACCGGTAACACTTACACTGTCAGTGTAGATGAGCGCGAATATTATCATGACCCATTCTGGGGTAATATGTCGGTAGCTAAGCCTTTGCAGCTTAATGTCACTCCTAATGATTTGACTGTAACTTCACTGGCTCTTCCTTCTCCTCAGCCTGCGGATTTTTCGGGTGCTGTCGGAACATTCAGTATAACTTCCGATCTTCCGGCTGCCAAATATGAAAGTAACCACGCTTCGTCGATAGTATATACTGTGACAGGTACGGGTAATATCAAATACGTGAAACTGCCTGAACTCAATGATATATATCCTAAAGAGCTGGAAGTATTCACCCCTACAGCCGATGTAGAGACTACGGTCGGTTCCTCCAATGTCAGCGGTAAGGTTAAGTTCGATTACTCGTTTATGCCTCTTGAAACAGGAACTTTTCAGATTCCCGCTGTCAGGTTTGTCTACTTTAATCCCTCTACAGGACGCTATGAACATAGTGAGGCTAAGGGTTACACTATCAGCGTAGGCAAGGGAGCTGCTTCGGCCATGTCGCAGACTACAAGTAATCTGGCTTTTGGGCAAGACCTCATGCCTGTAGGACGGCTTGCCAAAGAGCATGGTTTATATGTACGTAGTTTATGGTATTGGCTGTTACTCTATGTATTGCCGTTGGCTGTACTTGTGACTTTAGCTCTTGTCTATCGTAATTACATCAAGACTCATGCCGATATGTCGGCTGTTCGTAGCCGCCGTGCCAGTAAGATGGCACAGCGTCGTCTCAAGAAAGCCGGGATTTGTATGCGTAAGGGAGAACGTGAGCAGTTCTATGATGAGATGCTTTTTGCTTTGTGGGGTTATCTGAGTGACAAACTCAAGATGCCGACCTCAGAACTGACACGTGATAACATACGCGTCAAGTTGCTTGACCAGGGAGTCGAGGCCGAACAGGCTGACAATATGATAAAGCTTATTGACGAGTGTGAATTTGCCAAATATGCTCCGGCCGCTTCCGGTGTAACTATGGAAGATATTTATAAGGAAGGCGTTGAGGCAATAAACGGAGTTGAGGAATCACTAAACCGCCAGAAGAAATGAAAATCAGAAGCATAATATCAGTATTGCTGTTGATAGCGGCTAATCTGTCAGGCATTATGTCAGGTGCAGTTGTGACTGCTGAAGCTGATAGTGCCTATAAATCAGGCGATTTTGAGCGTGCTATAGCTCTTTATGAAGAGATTGCCGATAAGGACGGTGTTTCGGCCGGACTGCTGTATAATCTCGGTAATGCAAATGTCGAAGTTCATGATTATGGTAAAGCGGTGCTCTATTATGAACGGGCTTTACGTCTTGACCCTTCTGATAAGGCAATACGTCGCAATCTGAAGTATGTCACCTCTAAGGTAGAAGATGCCAATCGGGCGGAACTGAAAGGAAAACGTCTTAAAATAACTCCTGACGAACAATCCTTTTTTCAGTCAGTCTATACTTCTCTGGCTTGTGAACGTTCATCTGACATGTGGGCAGTCTGGGGAGCCGTTTTGTTTCTTCTGAGTCTGACGGGAGTTGCACTTTACATGTTCTGCCGTAATGTGCCGGTACGTAAAATCGGCTTTTTCGGCGCTCTTGTCGGCATCTGCCTGAGTATTGCAGCTATAATCTGTGCCTTTGCTGCTGCCGGACATTATGACACTCATGAGGAGGGCATTCTGACAGGATATAAAGTCGAACTTTTCAATACCCCTGAGGCCAAGTCACAAACTATCGGTACAGCTCTTACCCGTGGTACCAAAGTGCGTATTGTAGGTGAGGAAACTGATGTTGACGGAGAAGTGACATGGTATAGAGTACGTCTGAACAGTGACTTCATAGGTTGGGTTAGAGCAGAAGATCTAACAGTTATCTGAGTGATAATTGACCGACTGAAAGACAGAACATTTTAAACAATAGTGAAAAATATTGCTTTAAAATTTTGTCAATAACGGAATATTGTCTAAATTAGCAACAATAAATCAGCACGGTGCCTCAGCCCCTGTCCTCAAGTCACTCCTCAGCGAGTGCCCTGCGCTGTAAATAAGTAAGGTAAAAATCAACACTTAATCTCTATCTAATAGGAAGCAAATGAGCAAAATCATCACTTTCAATGAGCTTCGCAGACTCAAAGACAGTCTGCCTGATGGCTCGACACACCGCATCGCAGATGAACTCAATGTGACAGTGCAGACAGTACGCAACTACTTCGGTGGTGTTAACTATGAGTATGGTAAGAATCAGGCTCTTCATATAGAGCCGGGTCCTGACGGCGGTATTGTCGTGCTTGACGACACCACTATCTATGACATGGCAGTTAAGATATTGGAGGAGAAAAATAAAAAATAAGTAACCAGCGGAGCCTGCCATTTCTTTCCGTGACAGCTCGGAGATAAAGCGGGCAACCGGTTTGACGGTTGTCCGCTGAATCAGTATTAAAGCCCTTCTATATGACCACTCCCACCTTTATTACCTTGTGTCTGCATACCAGACAGCATGCCGATATTCTCAAGCAGTTACTTGAGGCTCATGGTATCACAGTAGTTTTAAGTCCTGTCACCGGTATTGCCGATGCTGGCGATGTAGTGCGTCTGCGTATCTCGCCTGAACAGCTTACAGCTGCTCTTAAAGTTACTGAAAGCGGTGCCCATGAGTCGATAGCCGAACTTGAGCGTAAGATGGCCGGGGTCAGCGGTTCGTTGCTTGTGCCTGTCGATTTTTCTGACTCCAGTATTCTTGCAGTCCGTATAGCTTTTCAGCTTGCCGCTCGTTTGAGTCTCATGCCTGTCGTACTTCATGCATACGCAGCACCTTACTTTGTAGATGCTCCTATGACTGACGATGCTATGGGTACCGATGATCTCGGTCTTGACGAACTTGAGATACAGGCTGCCCATACTATGAATGATGTGGCAGCGCGTCAGATGCATGCCTTACGTAAGAGGATAGAGCAGCTGATGGAGAAGGGTGAGATACATTCTGTTGATTTTCGTACCATTATTGAGGAGGGTGTACCTGAAGATGTGATATTGCGTTACACACGGCTTAGTCCGCCGGCTCTTGTGGTTATGGCTACCCGCGGACGTGACCGTCAGCATATCGACTCTATGGGCAGTATTACGGCTGAAGTGCTCGATCGTTGCCGTGTGCCCTTGTTTACTGTACCTGATAATGTAGGGTTCAATGATATAAAAGAGATTAAGAAACTTGCCTTCTTGTGTACTATGACCCGTCAGGATATATTGTCAATCGAAACGCTGATGCGTATGTTTGACTATCCGGAGGTAGAGATGTGGCTGCTTGCTGCTGAAGCAGGACGTAGTGAGGCCCATACTCATGCACAGTTGCAGGCTTTTGTTGAATATCTGCGTGAGACATATCCCGGCGCAGTATTCCATACCGTAACCCCCGGCACGGGAGAAGTGCGCGAACTAACGGCCGGACTTGTGGCCGACAAGGGAGTAGAACTTATAATAGTGCCTAATCGTAAGACCAATATGCTACAGCGGCTTTTCAAGCCTGGTATGGCTCATCGTATTTTCTTTGAAGGTGATGTGCCGCTGCTTGTGCTGCCGGTGTGATTTTAGGCACACGTATTTAGCTAAAAACACAAATGATATATCCACGCGATTTTGAATCAAAAATCGGGTTTGAGATAGTACGTGAGTCGTTAATCTCGTTCTGCGAGAGTCCTATGGGTATCCGTGCGGCTCAGGATATGACGTTTCTTACCGACTACACAGCCATAAAATATAAGCTGACAGCAGTGTCTGAGATGATGGACATACTGCAGATGTCAGGCGAATTTCCGCTCGGCTCGTTACCGGATGTCAGTCCATGGCTTATCGAGATA